>CAYPOE010000007.1:0-18771 GCA_964412285.1 uncultured Eubacteriales bacterium
TGATATAATAAAGTACATATTCCACAATGGAGGCCTACATATGTTACAGTTACTGCATCGCTGCGAAACATTGACCGCGCGAATGTTGCGCTACGGACTCATCCTCTGCAACGTGCTGCTCGGCGGCACATTGCTTGGCACAGTATGTAACGGTGCGCTGTGGTCGTACAGCATCAGTCTGCAACGCAATCTGCTGCTGTTTGGCGAAGTGACCGTCGCCTGTTTCGCGGTCGTGATCATGGGCGCACTCGTGTTCGACTACAACGCCAAGCGGTACAAGAAAGACGATTGATCGGGATATTTGGGATGAATATGTAGAAAACCCCGCCTTGTGAGCGGGGTTTTGTTGTGGTTTTATTCACAGTACAGCTTGACGCGGCACACGTCGACCGAACGTGGACGCGTGCCGAGGTAGTCGCAGAGTGTATTGAGCAGCAGCGTCGGCTTGATGTTGACCGTGTTGCCCGCCGACAGCGTCGCCGTGATGCCGAGCGCGTCGCCGCACTCGTCGACACTGCACGCCGTGAGGTGCTGCATGAGGTCGACGTCGGTCTTACCCGACTTGGTCGACTTCTGCACGATGTACGACTCGTGCTGGAAGAACGCCTCCGCGCGGTCGCGCTCGACGCTATCGTAGAGCGGCGCGCGGATCGCGTACCGCGCCGCGCAGACCGTGCGCGACTTGTAGTCGTCGACGGCCGTGACGCGCGTATCGCCAGGCAGCACGGCGTTGAGTCGCCGCATGATCTCGCCGTGTGGCACGAATGTGTGAAACGTCACGTCGGCTTGCTCACAGAGCGAAATCAGTCCCACGCCCGTCGGCAGCAGGAAGCTGACCTTGGGGTGACGGTTGAAGCCCTCGCTGAACGCGACGGGGAGTTCGGCGCGGCAGAATGCGCGGGTCAATGCGCGGAGTACGTCGAGGTGTCCCGCGTAGCGCAGCGATTCAGCCTTGGTATAGTGGATCGTGTACTTGATATTCGGCATACTGGATATTTTATGCTTTAGCGTGTGAGTTTCTCGGGTTCGCCGTAGTCTTTGCCGAACGTATCGACGCGGATCGACTTGATCTTTTGATCGGCCTTGGGCTTATCCTGCCCGTCACGCGGTACGGCGACGATGGCCTTGGCCACGTCCAGACCGTCGGTCAGCTTGCCGAACGCCGCGTACTGTCCGTCGAGGTGTGGGGAGTCCGCGACCATGACGAAGAACTGGCTACCCGCGGAGTTGGGGTCGCGCGAACGTGCCATCGAGAGTACGCCCTCGGTGTGCTTGAGGTCGTTCTGGAAGCCGTTGGATGTGAACTCGCCCTTGATGGAGTAATCAGGGCCGCCCATGCCGGTACCCGTGGGGTCGCCGCCCTGGATCATGAAGCCGGGGATGACGCGGTGGAAGATCACGCCATCATAGAAGCCGCTGTTGGCGAGGCTGATGAAGTTGGCGACGGACTGCGGTGCGACGTCAGGGTAGAGTTCGGCGGTCATAACGCCGCCGTCCTCCATCGTGATCGTAACGATGGGGTTCTTGTTTTCAGACACAGGGGATGCCTCCTCTTGGGATTGCGCGGCTTCGGGCGTAGGCGATACCGACGCGCTGGGCGACGACGGCGTACAGCCCGACACGCTAAACAGGGTCGAGATGAGCAGTATAATGAGCTTATACATAGTAATATGGGGATAGGATCAATATCGGTCGGTGATGGTGCGTTACTTGATCTCCATGCGGCGGAAGCGCCAGAGTCCGATGACCGCGCATACGGTGATGAGCACGACGTGTACGCATATCATACGCACGACGTCGCCTGTCTCGGGATTGGCGTTGGCGATGAGTGCGAAGGTCGCGTCGGGCATGTACTTGGCGAGCGGCTGCAACGACTCAACGACGGTGAACAGGATCTGCGCCAGACTGAGTACGACGGATACGCCAACCGCGATGCCGATGGTACCCACAGCCGAACGGGTGAGGATGCCGATCGTGAACGCGAGCGCCGTCACGCCGAGGCCGCCGACGATGCAGAGCAGCGTGTATCGTACAATCGCGAGTACGTCGGCGGCAACCACATCGCCGCCCCAACCGAAGATCGCGCTGAAGACGCCCACGTTAAACACGGCCGACGACAAGATCACGAGCGACATACCGAGCGACGCGGTCAGCAGCTTGGCTGCAAAGATCTGTTCGCGGCGGTAGCCGAGTGCGATGGGCAGCCGTATGGTGGAGCGGGAGAATTCGTTGACGAGTACGCCGACGACGAGGATCGCGGCATAGAGCACGATGTTGGTGAACGACATGCTCGACGAGTACGCGGCGTTGCGTCCGAAGTAGGATGCGGTGGGGTCGTCGGGGATTGGCTCGGACGCGTCGATTTCGAGTTCGGCGGCGTCGAGTGTGATCTCGCCCGTAGCGACCTGCTGTTGTACCTTGATGGCCTGATTCATCTGATCGCGCATGAAGTACGATACGGCGGCGAGGATGCAGGTGGAGACGAGCATGAATCCGATCAGCACGTAGAGTGCGATGTTGCGTCGCAGCTTAAACAGTTCTGCGTTGAGTAAGCGTGTCATGCGCGTCCCTCCCTTGTCGATTGATTTGTGAGCGTCATGAAGAAGGATTCGAGATCCTCACTCTCCCGCGCGATGCCGTTGACGGCTACGCCTGCCGCGAACAATGCGGCATTCAATGCGCCTGTATCGACTTTGTCGTCGGTTACGCGAATCGTGCCGTCGGGCTGCACGTTGAACGCCAGACCCTTCTCCTTGAGTATCGCTGTCGCCGCTTTGGTATCGCTGACGCTGAGCTTGACGTAGCCCGCGCTGCGTTCGGCGAGTTCAGTCGCCGACAGTTCGGTGATGAGCCGCCCGCCGTGGATGATGCCGTAGTGCGTCGCGAACTGCGCGAGTTCGGGCAGGATGTGGCTCGAGATGATGATGGTCGTGCCGCTGGCCGCGAGGGAACGCAATGTGTCGCGCATCTCGAGGATGCCCGCGGGGTCGAGACCGTTGGCGGGTTCGTCGAGGATGAGCAGCTCGGGGTCGGTCATCAGTGCAATGCCGAGCGCCAACCGTTGCCGCATACCGAGCGAGAAATCCTTGGCCTTCTTCTTCCCCGTGTCGGCGAGTCCGACCTGCGCGAGTACGGCGGGGATGCGGTCGTACGATTTGCCCGTGAGCATGGCGTGGTGCTTGAGGTTATCCGTCGCACTCATACTCGAGAAGAACACGGGGTGTTCGATGATGGAGCCCAAACGACGCCGTCCCGCGCGCAATGCTTCGGGCGTATCTCCGCCGAACAGCGACATGCCGCCCGACGTAGGCATCGTGAGACCTGTCAACATGCGCAAGAGCGTCGTCTTACCCGCGCCGTTGAGCCCAATAAAGCCATAGATCGACTGCGGCTCCACATGGATGCTCACGTTGTCACAAGCAGTCGTACGCGGATACTGCTTGGTGAGGTCGTGTGTTTCTACGATGTAGTTCAAGTTCATAGATCAATCCTTTTCTGACCCGAAAACAGTCATGCTGAATAAGCTATCATAAGCGTTACGCTATATTTATGATAGCATATTGATAGCACCCTGTCAATACCAATTCCGCAACGCCCGCACAACCCGTACCCACAAACAGGTGCGGGTTGCGAGACTGGATCCGCAACCCGCACTCATGATGACGCAATGATGCTGAATTATACGTTAAACGGTTCGATCACGAAGCTGTACGCAATTGCGCCGGCCTTCAACTGATGCTGCGGCAACGTCTCGGGGCCGCACGACGCGGTACCCACACCGCTCTGGCCGTAATCGACGTGTAATACCGTCGCGTCGATGCACTGAATCTCGTAGTTGTGCTTGGCGTTCTCGAGCGCATCGTGCGTGTAGCGGTGGACGCTCACGTCGATCAGCGGTTCGCCCTCGACGCGGATGCCGCACTCGCGCATGTCGTACACAGCCGCGTAGCGCGTATCGTGCTTGTTGCCATTCTCCTGCGGCTTGATATACGGGTAGTGGTTGTCGGCGACGGCGTTCTTGTAGAGGCCGATCTTGGCCGACAGCAGCTTGTCGCGATACGACTCGTGCTCACCCAGACCATACCACATAAACTGACTCATGTCGCCCGTGAGCATGAACTCCATGCCGACGCGGGGCAGCCAGCAGTCGATGCCGTCGTCAAACGCGTAGGCGTTGCGTACCGCGACGCGCCCCGCGGTGTCAACCGTGTACGTCGTCGTCCAGTTGATGCCCTTGTACGTCGCCCACGATGCGCTGCGACCTTTGGCGGTCACGACAATCGTGCCGCCGTCCGCGACGCAGGTAAGCTCTTTGCACTTGTGCATCAGGCGGTCGAGACCCAGACGCTTCCACTGCTCGACTTCGCGCTTGTCGTTATCCGTCGGCGCACGATAGAAGCAGTGCTGCACGGGTGCGAGCAGCATGGACTTGCCGTTGACGATGTAGCCCTCGAGATGACCCGTGAGCTTGCTGAACGTCGCGGTGAAGTGTTCGCCGTTGACGATGTAACGCTTCTTGTTCTCGGACAGCGTCAGCGCCGCGCGATAGGGTAAAGCGACCACCTTGACAACGTCGACGGGCAGCACGTACTGCGCCCATGCCATCTCGGTACCGGCTTCCGCCCATTTGTGGCTGCGGCGATAGCGCAGCGAGATCGTCAGCACATGCTCTTTGCACGAGGACGCGGGCAGCGTATACGGCAGCGTGAACGATTCGGTCTGCTGCGCGGCAACGTCGACCGTGCCGATCGAGCCGCTGTCTACGACGCAGCCCTCGGCCTCGACGATCCACGTGATGCCGTAGTCTGATAGATCGGCGAAGTCGAGCTTATTTGTGATCTCGAATGTACCCGCCTTGAGATCGACCGCCTTGAAGTGCGCAGGCTGCATCGCGCGCTTGAGTTCGAGTAAGCCGACGTGCGGCTTGCGGTCGGGCGTGACCAGACCGTCGATGCAGAAGTTACCGTCGTTGGGCTTGTCGCCGAAGTCGCCGCCGTACGCGAACATGGGCAGCCCATCCTTGCCCACGGCACGCAGACCGTGATCCGCCCACTCCCAGACGCATCCGCCCATGAGGCGCGGATATTTGTAGAACAGATCCCAGTACTCGGCCAAGCCGCCCGGGCCGTTGCCCATCGCGTGCGCATACTCGCAGAGGAAGTACGGCTGGGGATTCTTCTCCTCGTTGATGCCCTCTTTCTCGAGCTTCTCGTGGTTCGTATACATGCGGCTGACCATGTCGACATCGTCGCCGCCGACGCGCTTGAAGCGTCCTGCGTAAGTGTCCTCGCCCTCGGGATCGTACGCATAGTCGCTCTCGTAGTGGACGGGGCGCGACAGGTCGATCGCGCGGATCGCTTTGCTCATCTCGCGCGTGCAGTGACCGTGCGACGACTCATTGCCGAGCGACCAGATTACGACGGATGCGTGATTGATGTCGCGGCGCACCATGCGTACGGCGCGGTGGACGTACTGCGGCTCCCACGCGGGATCCTTGACCGACGTACCCCAGTCGCCGCCCATGACGAAGCCGTGGTTCTCCTGATCGGCCTCGTCGATCACGTACAGACCGTATTGGTCGCAGAGTTCGTAGAGGTAGTCGGCGTTCGGATAGTGGCTCGTGCGCACTGCATTGACATTATGCGCCTTCATGAGCAGGATGTCTTTCTCGATCGCATAGCGCGGTACTGCCGCGCCCGTGTCGCAGTGGAAGTCGTGGCGGTTGACGCCCTTGATCTTGACGGGTTTGCCATTGATCGTGAACACGCCGTCGACGATCTTGACGTTGCGGAAGCCGACTTGGATTGCCGTAGCCTGCGTCACAGCATCGCCGACGAGTACCTCGGCGGTCAGTGTGTAGAGGTGCGGCGTTTCGGCTGTCCAGTGCAATGCGTCGGGTACGTTCAGCGTCGCGGTGAGTACTGCATGATCTGCGACGTTGCCATTGACCGTCGCGCTGTCGATGACTTTGCCGTCTTTGTTCAACAGGTTCAACTTGACCGTCGCGCCGGATGCGTTGCCTGTATTGCGCAGCACGACTTCAACGGGCAGGATGCCGTTCTTGTAGTTGTCGTCGAGCGATCCGCGTGTGACGAGGTCGGCCAGATAGAGCTTCGGCGTGACCGTGAGGTACACGTCGCGGAAGATGCCGTTGAGTCGCCACTTATCCTGATCCTCGATGTACGAAGCCGCCGCCCACTGCCAGACTTTGACGGCGACGACGTTGTCGCCCACTTTCGCGACGCTCGTGATGTCGAACTCGGTCGGCATATGCGAGCAGGTGTTGTAGCCGATGTACGCGCCGTTGACGTAGAGTTCATACGCGCAGTCTACGCCGTCGAATGTCAGCGTCACGCGCTTGCCGTCGACGTAGTCAGACAGCGTGAAGTGGCGGCGATAGAGTCCAACGGGATTGGCGTCGGGTACGTAGGGCGGATCAATCGGGAACGGGAAGATGACGTTGGTGTAGTTGGGCTTGCCGAAGCCTTCGGTCTGCCAGACCGAGGGTACGGGCATGTCGACCCACTGCGCGTCGTCGTAGTAGACGTTGGAGAAGTTGTCATCCACGTCTAACTCACTGTTGTTATAGTAGAAGCGCCATACGCCGTTGAGCAAACGGAACATCGGCGCAGTGCGCACGCCCTTTAACGCCGCATCCACGTCGGTATACGGCGTGAACGATGCATGGGGCGACAGCGCGTTCTCTTGCGCAATCGCGAGGTTCTCAATCTTTTTCATAATATCACCAAATACGTGTAGGGGCGGCCATTGGCCGTCCGGCGGACGCGCGATGCGCGCCCCTACCTGTTTTCAAATATAATATTGTCGTAGCGTCGGCGGTCGAAACCATCGGCGCCATCTTTCTTCGTCCACCCTACGACGGGCATAGGTACCAACGCGCGGAGCAGGCCGATCGCGGGTACGCGGTCGCCGTACTTGAGCGCGAGGAAGTCGGGCGCACACTGCATGTTGTACCACAGCGCGCTCCACGCGACGCGCCTGTGCATGGGTACGCCGCGCCTGTTGTAGTTCTCTAAGAGCAGTCCGCGCAGATACTTCGGGCGGCTCTGTCGAAACCATTCTACAATGCGCGGATTGAACGACTGGATCGCGAAGTCGCCACCGTAGCGGTCGAGCAGCGCGGCAGTCTGTTCGCAGAGCAGTCTGTCTGTCACGTCGTCGGTCGCCTTGATTTCGACAAGAATTGGCACGCGTCCTGCTGTAAAGTCTAAAACCTTTACGAGTGTAGGAATGGTTTCATCTGTACCGCAGAGTGTAAATGTACTTACCTTTACCCCATCGCACTGCCGTATGTCGGCGTCCACGCCGCACAGGCGCGACGCGTTCGCGTCGTGAAATACCACGACGTTGCCGCTGCCGTCGAGCCGCACATCCAACTCGAACCCGTAGCCGCGTTCGATCGCATTGGCGAACGCCGCCATGCTGTTCTCGGGTACGCCATCGTCGTTGTTATACAGCCCACGGTGGGCGAACGGCGCATCCGTAATGACGGACACGTCGCGCCCCGTGGTCTTGACCGCCGACAGGTACAGCGAGACCAATCCCGTGAGGATGAGTGCAATGCCTATGCAGATCAGCATGATCTTGTGAAACATGATGTGCGGATGGCACCGTCGGCCGTAACCTGTGTATTATCGGTTGACAAACGGATTCTCGGTCGGATACAGCGTGTTGGCGGGCAGGTTGTACGCGATGTCGCCGACGCCGAGCATCTTCATAACCTCATATAACGTATGCCCGATATTGGCAAAACCTATGCCCGCGTGGTGCGGATAGCCTTTCTCGATCAGTACGTGGCGGTAGAAGCGCGCCATCTCCTTGACGCCGATGATGCCGATGCCGCCGAACGACTTGGGATCCGCGTCGATGACCGCGCCCTGTGCAATGTACGAGCGCAGTATGCCCGTCGCGTCGGACTGTAAACGGAACACCGTGATGTCGCCCGCGCGCAGCGTACCTTCGAGCGTGCCGCGCGTTTTGTCGGGCGCGGTGTCCGGCTCGACGAGACGCTTCATGATGAGCTGGTGCTTGAGCTCGAAGTTGGCCATGCACGCCGACGGCGTGTTGCCGCAGTGGAAGCCCATGAACAGGTCGGTCGGCTTGTAGCCCTTGAACGCGCTGTAGTTCGCCTGATGCAGATCGTTCGGCACCGTGTTGTTGATGTCGAGCAGCGTCGCGGGCAGCATCGACGCGCAGCTGATGATGTACTCGGACAGTGCGCCGTAGATGTCGGTCTCGCACGATACGGGGATGCCGCGCGAAGCGAGGCGCGAGTTGACGTAGCACGGTACGAAGTTGAAGCTGTGCTGGAATGCGGGCCAGCACTTGTTCGCGAACACCGCGTACTTGGCCATGCCGCGATTCTTCTCGTACTCGTCCATCAATGTCAGTTCGTATTGCGCCAACTTTGTGAGTACGGTCGGATGCTGGTTCTTGCCGCAGAGTTCTTTCTCCATGTCAGCGATGACCTCGGGGATGCGCTTGTCCCCCTCGTGCGCGAGGTACGCGTTGTAGAGGTCGAGTTCGCTGTTCTCCATGATCTCAACGCCGATGTTGTAGAGCGGCGCAATCGGCGCGTTGCACGCGAGGAAGTCGTGCGGACGCGGGCCGTAGGACAGGATCTTGAGGTTGCAGACGCCGATGACGACGCGCGCGATGGGCACGAAGCTCTGTATCATCTTGGCGATCTCGTTCGGCAGACCGATCGGGTACTCGGGGATGTACGCCATCATACGGCGCAGTTTGATGTTGTACGACGCGTTGAGCATACCGCAGTATGCGTCGCCGCGCGCGTCGGACAGGCACGCCGTGTCTTCCTCAGCCGCGCCGACGAACATCGACGGCAGGTTGCAGAGCTGTGCGAGCATGGTCTCGGGGCCTTCGGGGCCGAAGTTGCCGAGGTACACGACGAGCGCGTTGCAGCCATTGTCGCGGAGTTCGCCCAGTGCGGCGGGGATGTTGTTCTCACCCTCGATGATGGTGTCGACTTTGTAAACGTCGAGGCCGAGCTTCTGGCACTCGGCGTATACCGCGTCGCGGCGCGTGCGCGACAGTGCAATCGGGAAGCAGTCGCGGCTGACGGCGACCAAACCCAGTTTGACTTCAGGAATGTTCAACATGTGTTTGCTCCTTGTGAAGAATAAGTAGTTATATGTTGTGGTGCAGTAAGTGCGTGGTTTTCGTTGCCTTTGTGTCAAATGTCTCTATACGTAATCAGTTCCACACCTGCGTCCTTGAATGCCGCGATAAATAGCGGGTCCTGTGCGACGCGGTACTCCCAGACGCGCTTGATGCGTTCGGGACAGTCGGGGTTGGGCGTTTCGGGATGAATGAAGATCTCGCTCGTACCCTCGGGCAAGTCGTGGAGCTTCTGGATCAGCATATCGCGGAAGGGTTCGTAGGCATCGCCCTCCGATGGCGCGTAGGGGTCGAACAGCAGGTAGTCGGGGAAACGCAGCCCCAACCCCTCGCCGTACGCGATCAACTCATTCACACGCCGCTCGAATGCATGTGAGTACACCGACGCGTTGAACGCGTCGCGCATGTCGAACCGCTTGAACAGTCGGAACCCCGCCATGCCATACTTGGCGCACGCATCGAACGTGTGGACAAGCCAGTCGTTGGGCGTACCCAAGCCGTACAGGCTGCCCATGTGGTTGTCGGCGTGCGACAGGTCGATGCCCGCATCGAGCGCTTTGCGGAACTGCGCGTCGATTTCGGCGACGACCTCGGCGGTATCGGCGTTGGCCTCGACTTCGGTTTCGCTGCGCCACATGCAGCCGTCCGCGTCGACGAGGCTGCGTCCGGTCGTGACCCCGCCAAACGGCCACCGCCTGAATTCGTTGGTAAACGTCAGGTGCAGGCCGACGTTGCGGATGTGGTTGGACTTACACCACGCGGCGACTTCGTCGAAGTGCGCCGCCGGAGCCATGACTGTCGACGACGAGATGTAGCCGCCGTCGAGCAATTGCATAATCGCGGCGTTGGCGTGCGGGTTGGAGCCGAAGTCGTCGGCGTTGAGGATCAATCGTTTCATACGTACCACCTCAATATTTTTTCCGTGCCTGTTCACACAACTCATGATAAATCGCGACGTACCCCGCGTACCGCGACGCGCACAGCGTACCGCGCGCGAGTGCGTCGGCGACCGCGCAGACGCTGGGCTTGGTGTTGATGTGCGTGCAGCCCACGAAGTCGCACTGCGGCGTGAGCGCCCGAATCTCGGGCATGTACCGCCACAGCTCCTGCGGTTCGATGTCGTCGATCGTGAAGTAGCTAAAGCCCGGCGTGTCCGCGATGTAGCCGCCGCCGTACGGCAGCAGCGTCACGTCGGTCGTCGTATGCTTGCCGCGCCCCCACTTGGAGATGTCGCCCGTCTCGCGCTCGATACCCAGCGCATTGAGGATCGTCGACTTGCCGACGCCGCTGCTGCCTGTGAGTACCGTAATGCCTGTGCCGCCGATGTGCGGCAACAGCGGCTGCACGTCATCGAGTGCGTTGAGCTTGACGATGGTGTAGCCTGTACCCGCGTAAGTCGCGCACAGTAGCGCGGTCTCGCCGACGTCGCACTTGTTGAGCGCGAGCACGACGGGTAGTCCCGCGCGCTCGAGGTTGACGAGGATGCGGTCGATCGTGAGCAGATTGGGTTCGGGATGCGCGGCCGCGACGACGACGACGGCGTGGTCGGCATTGGCGACGGGCGGTTGGCGCAAGAACGTCCGGCGCTCGTCGTAGCCCGTGATCAGGTGCTTTTCGCCCTCCTGCTCGATGCGTACGACGTCGCCCGCGACAGGCCTGCGCTCTACCCCGCGCTTGTCAGACAGGAACAGCTTGCCGCGGATCGAGCAGGTGATCTCGCCATCGTCCGTGGCGACGCGGTATACGCCGCGTATGGCGTTGATGACGCGTCCTTGCAGCATGGTCATGGTTGGATGATCTGCTCGCTGCCGAGGAAGCCGTTGTAATAGATCTGCAACTTGGCGGGCATAACGAGTTTGAGTGTGATGATGAAGTCGCCGTGATCCGCGTCGTACAGCCCTGTGTGGATGTCTTTGCCGTCGAGCTTGACTGTGATCGAGACTTTGTCGCCCTGATCCGTCGGCACGGGTATGGGTACCGGCTTGATGACCTCTTTGGTCGGCGTGACGGCGGCCGGCGACTGCGTCGGTTCTTCGTCGGGTGTGGGCTGCGGCGTGTCGGGCGTAGGTGTGGGCGTCGGGGTTTGCTGCCGCTCATCGAAGCCGTCGGACGTCGGGGTCGGCGGCAACTCTGCCGTCGGGGCCGGCGTCGGCTCCTCCGACGGGATCGGCGATGGCGGCGGTTCTTCTGATTCCTCGGGCGACGTCAGCCCCTCGCTGAGTACGAGATCAATCTTGGTATACATCGCGACTTCATAGCCACTGCGGACGCTCTGGTCGAGTACGGTATCCTTGGACTTGTCGCTGGGTTCGTAGCGGATATTGCCCTGCAATAGATTGTTGTTGTCGAGGATGACGAGCGCCTGTTGCCACGTCGCATCGACGAGGTTGGGCATGACGACGCTCTTCTGCGCCGCGCCCGACGACACGTACAGCTTCACGGTGTCGCCCGCCTTGAGTGTGGTATTGACAGGCGGTTCGGTACGTATCACGATGCCTGCCGCGTACTCCTCGCTCTCGACGGATTCCTCAATGACGCGCAATCCCTCGCGCTGCAATTCGAGTTTGGCCTCGATGTTCTTGTATCGCTTATAGTCGCCGAGCCGGATCTCGCGGAGACCCGCGCTGATCACGAGGTCGATGGTTACGGGCAACTGCTTGCGCCTACGACCGGCGGGCGGCTCCTGCGACAATACGACGCCCTTTTCGTCCGTGTCGCTCTCGACGCGTTCGATGACGTTGAGCAGGATGTCGCCGCTGAAATACAGCGGTCGCAGATCCTCGTAGTTTTGGCCGACGAGGTCGGGTATGTCGATTTCATCGACGGTGGATTCGCCGAACACGTAGTCCATGAGGCTGAACTCACTGTTGGTGAACCACCCCGCGATGAGTATGGTCGCGGCGATGATGAGTCCCGACGCGAGCAGCGCCAACACCAACGTCAGTGCGCCGCCTGAACGCTTTTTCCGTCTTGCCACAGGTTCCTCCGCCGCTGCCGGCTTGTTGGATTTGGATCGCGGCGGCGCGCTACCGCCGCGCGCGACGCGTTCAACACTGCTGTGCGCGGCTTTGTCCGCGCGCACAGGCTGTACCTTGCGCGTCGCGTCGTCGATGGCCGCGTTTTGAAATGCATGGTTCGGGTCGCGCGCCGCTACGGATAGGTCGTCGAGCATGGCCGCGGCCGAAGCGTAGCGGGAGCGCGTATCCTTGCTGATCGCGCGCATCACGATGTGTTCGACGGCGGGCAGCACCGTCGTGTAGCGCGACGGTGGCAGCGGACTGTCCTGGATGTGCTTGAGCGCGACGGATACGGGGTTGTCGCCCGTGAACGGCAGATGCGCAGTCAGCATCTCGTACATGACGATGCCGAGCGAGTAGATGTCGCTGCGCTCGTCGGTGTACCCACCCCGCGCCTGTTCGGGTGAGAAGTAGTGTACGCTGCCCATAGTCATGGACTCGGCAGTCATGGTCTGGCTGCCCGTCGCGGCGCGCGCGATGCCGAAGTCGGCGACCTTGAGTACGCCGTCCTTGGACACCAAGATGTTGTGCGGCTTGATGTCGCGGTGGATGATGTTGCGCGCGTGGGCGTGCTCAAGCGCGCGGCAGATTTGCGCCGCGTATTCGACGCACTCGTACCACGGCAGCGCGCCGTGCTGGCTCACGTATTCCTTGAGGCTGCCGCCCTCGACGTACTCCATGACGATGTAGTAGACGTCGTCCTCGATGCCCACGTCGTAGATGCCCACGATGTTGTTGTGCGACAGCGACGCCGCGGCCTGCGCCTCGACGCGGAAACGTTTCAAGAACTCTGCGTCGTCGGCGTACTCGGGACGCAGCACCTTGACGGCTACGAACCGCCCGAGCAGCTTACACCGCGCTTTGTACACGTGCGCCATACCGCCGCTGCCGAGGAACGATAGGATTTCGTAGCGGTTGCCTAATAATTGGCCGGGTTGTATCATTGATGTTTGGATTCTAAATCTCTAAATCGGCGTTCGCTAAATCGGTGTTCATGGGAGAATAACGATGACGGTCACATTGTCGACGCCACCTGCGTCGAGTGCGGCGGCGATCAGCGCGTCGCAGACCCGTTCGGGCGCGGTGTTGCGCACGACGTCGCAGATGCGCTCGTCGGACAGCATATCTGTAAGGCCGTCGCTGCACACCACCAGTATGTCGCCCGACGACGGCGCCAGGGTCATGCAGTCGACGTCGACGTAACCCGCCGTGCCGATGGCGCGCGTGATGACGTGCTTGTGCGGGTGCGTGGCGATGTCGGTGGGCCTGAGCGTACCCTGCCGCACGAGTTCGGCTACGATGCTATGATCCTGGGTGATTTGTTTCATCTCGCCGGGCGACACGCTGTAGCAACGACTGTCGCCGACATTCGCTATACATAGAGTATTGCCGCAATCGAACACGCCGCAAAACGTCGTGCCCATATTGTCGAGCGCGGCGTCGTTCATGGCCATATCGTGTACCCGCCGATTCGCGTACACGACGGCCTCGGCGATGGTCTCGGGCGTCAGTGCGCGCGTGGCCAAATAGGCGGTCACGGCCTCGATTGCCGTGCGTGAGGCGACCTCGCCGCCTTTATGCCCGCCCATACCGTCCGCCACCGCGCACCACGTATCGTTGATGCAGTACGCGTCCTCGTTGCCTGTGCGTACGTTGCCCACATGTGTGCCGCCATACATCCGCATATGTTGCCCCTCGTATCCATATAAAAGCCGCACCGCGCCGAACGACAGTCGGCCGGATCGGCATTCGCCTATGCGCTTATACACAACGCCTATCTTATTATACATGATTTCTTTCCGGGTTTCAATAGCAAATCGGCACCAAAAGCAATCGCGCCCCCTGTGAATCCCAGCGCCGCATGACGGCCGCAACTTGCGATGTTTCTTTACGAAAGTTTTACAGAATACTTACCCTATCCTGCTTCTATATCGGCTCGTTATTCTTTATACTGTTTTTATCACCCACACCAAACGCAAAGGAGGCAAGGGTCATGCAACCGACTGAACTCATTCTGGAAAACAAGATAAAACATAGACGCCGCGCTATTGCGACGAATACAAAGTATCGCGCACCCAAAGCGATGCTTCCGTTTTTGTTTATCCTTCCCGCAGTGATGTGCTTTATCACGTTCAGCTACTACCCGTTCTTCAAGACGATCTTCATGAGTACGACCATCACCGACGCGGCGGGTCAATTCAAAAAGTTTGTGGGATTGAGCAACTTCCTGTACATCTTTCAGCGTCCTGACTTTCTGAAGATCATGCTCAATACAGCCAAATTCGTACCCGCAGTCGCCATATCGTCGATCGCCATGGGACTCCTGCTCGCGCTGTACGCGGATAAAAAGATCAAGGGCGTGTCACGAATATACGAGATGCTGTTCTCGATACCGATGGCGATTGCGTCGGCGTCGGCCGCCATCGTCTGGGGTATGATCTTCAATCCATCGGTCGGCGCACTGAACTATATCCTCGGCACCAACATCAACTGGCTCACCGATGCAAACTGGGCATTCTTCTCAGTTACGGTAGTCACGGTCTGGTTGCAGATGGGCGTCAACTTCATCTTCCTGCTCACAGGACTGCGCGCCGTTCCGCAGGAACTCAAAGAGAGTGCGATGATCGACGGCGCGACAGGCGTCAAGAACTTCTTCCAGGTTACGCTGCCGATGATTTCGCCGACGTTGTTCTTCGTGATCTTCTTCAACGCGATGGCGAGCTTTCAGGCGTTTGGACAGATCCGCCTGCTCACGCAGGGCGGGCCGGGCATCAGCACGAGGGTCATGGTCTACGACATCTACCTCGAAGCGTTCAGCAACTATCGCTTCGGTACGGCCTGCGCCGAATCCATCATCCTATTCCTGATTATGCTAACGTTTACGATCATTCAGTTCAAGTTCGAGAACAAGGGGGTTCACTACAGCTGATGCAGATCAACAGAGTGCGCAACAGTATAAAAGCCATTGTGGGCATCGCGATCGGCTTGGTCATAGCGTTTCCGCTGTTCTACAGCTTATCGTTTAGTTTCATGCCACACAGCGAAATCGTATCGTATCCGCCCAAACTATGGCCGTCGGTATTCACGCTCAAGAACTACATCTTGGTTTTCACGACGATCCCGATATTCAAATTCATCTTTAACAGCTTATTCATCTGCGTCTGTGTGATTGGAATGCAGATCCTCACGTCGTCGCTCGCGGCATACGGATTCGTATTCTTCGAGTTCCCGATGAAAAAGATCCTGTTTATCCTCATACTCGCGACGATGATGATTCCCGGCGAAGCCACCATCATCTCGAATTACCTCACGATGTCGTCGGCGAAACTGCTCGACAGCTACCTCGGACTCATGCTGCCGTTCTTCGGGAGTGCAATGGGCATCTTCATGATTCGGCAGAATTATCTGACGATCCCCAAAGAGATGCGCGAAGCCGCGAGCATAGATGGTTGCGGCGACGTGCGGTTCTTCACGCACATCCTGTTTCCGCTGTCGATTCCCGTAGTCAGCGCATTGGTTGTATATATCTTCATCGGCACGTGGAATCAGTATATGTGGCCGCTGCTGATCACGAATACAGAGCAGATGCGCACGGTGCAGATCGGCATCAGTATGCTGCAATTCGCAGACGGACTCAACTACGGCGCAGTATGCGCGGGCTGCGTGATCATCCTGATCCCGACCGTCACCATGTTCATCATCGGGCAGCAAAAGATGATCGGCGGTATCACGGCGGGTTCGGTCAAGGGATAGAGATAAGCCTCCATTGAGTTTATATACATCAACTACAAAAACATAAACGAAAGGGTAAATCCATGAAACGAACCGTAAGTCTGCTTGTGGCAGTTGTCCTCATGCTTTCGCTGGCGTCGTGTGCAGGTAACAATCCGTCGACGTCGCAACCATCTAGCAACAACAGCGCGTCTACTACTACCGCGTCTACTGCAACAACGGACGCCAAAACCGAAGAACCGACGCCCGAACAGAGGATGGTCGAGGGCAAGACCAACATCACATTCTGGCACTCGATGGGCGGCGCAGGCGGCGAAGGCATCAAGAAGATGGTCGAAGACTTCAATGCGCAGTCGGATACCATCAACGTGATCGAAATCTTCCAAGGCAACTACGACGACGCGATTACCAAGCTCAAGAGTTCAGTCGCGAGTGGACAAGGCCCTGAGATTATGCAGCTCTACGACATCGGTACGCGCTGGATGATCGACAGCGGCTACGCGGTCGATATGCAGACGGTACTCGAGCGCGACGGCTACGACCTGTCACAGATCGAGCCGAACATCGCCGCATACTACACGGTGGGCGATAAGCTCTACTCCATGCCGTTCAACTCGTCCACGCCGATTATGTACTACAACAAGGATGCGTTCACGGCGGCGGGTTTGGATCCCGAGAATCCCCCGGCCAACTTTGACGAACTCGAGACGGCGGCCACTGCGTTAACCAAAGAGAATGCACCGGGCATGACCATGCGCGTGTACTCGTGGCTGTTCGAGCAGTATTGCTCCAAGCAGGGCAAGATGTACGCCAACAACGGCAACGGTCGCGACGACAAGGCCACAGCCGTGGAATTCGACGGCAACGGCGCGGGCGCAGCCTTTTTGGCAAAGATCAACGACTTCACCAAGAAGGGCATATGCGGCAATCTCGGTCGCGACGATGCGGCGATACTCAACGCGTTTGGCGCGGGTCAGACCGCGATCATCTTCGGCTCGACGGCGTCGCTGCCCTCGATTGTGGGTGCGGTCAACGGCGCGTTTGCGTTGGGTACGGCACCGTTACCTGATTTGATCGCGGGCACAAACGGCGGCGTATCCATCGGCGGCGGCTCGCTCTGGATCATGGACAAAGGCGACGACGCTTCCAAAGACGCGGCGTGGCAGTTCATCAAGTACGCGGTATCGCCCGAGGTGCAGGTATATTGGCACAAGCAGACGGGCTACTTCCCGATCACGACCAAAGCGTATGAATTAGAGGAAATGAAGGAACAAATGGCGAATAATCCATTGTTCGTAACCGCGATAGACCAACTCCACGCATCGCCGACTTCGGCGCGCGGCGCATTGCTCGGCGTATTCACCGAAGCCCGCGGTATCCTCGAAGCCAACTGGGAGGATATGCTTGCGGATAAACTCACGCCCGAACAGGCCGTCGAGGAATCGGCAAAGGCGATCAACGCGGCGATCGAGCAATACAACATAGCCAACGATTGATATAGGCAACCGGGTGGGGAGCTTTTGGCTCCCCACATTCATAAGGAGGCAAATATGCAGATCTACGCGCACAGAGGGGCGTCGGCGTACGCGCCGGAGAATACCATGACTGCGTTCAGGCTCGCCAAAGCGCAGGGCGCACACGGGATTGAGATAGACGTACAGCCGTCGGCAGACGGTGAAATCGTCGTGATACACGACGAAAAGGTCGACCGCGTGACCAACGGTACGGGATTGGTCATGACCAAGACGCTGAGTCAGTTGCGCGAACTCGACATCAGCGGCCGATACGACGGCAAAAACATTCATGAGTGGATTCCGACGCTGTCGGAGGTACTTGAGTTGATCGCAGACAGCGACATGCATCTCAACATAGAGATCAAGACGATCCCCATGCAGTATGACGCGGCGTTTACCAAGGCCGTATGCGATATGGTGAAGCGGTACAACCTTGTCGATAGGATCATCCTCTCGAGCTTCGATCATAGGGCGCTGGTGGATTCCAAGGCATACGAGCCGTCCATCAAGACGGGCATACTCTACGCGTGTTATCTTGTCAACGTATGCGATTACGCATTGTCCATCGACGCAGACTGCATACATCCACTGCACCATTGCTTGGATGCGCAAACAGTCGAACAATGCAAGAAGTTCGGCATAGGCGTCAACGCATGGACGGTAGATGCGGACGCCGATGTATTGCGCATGAAGGAGATCGGCGTTGACGTCGTGATCACGAATACGCCCGATGCGGCGTTGGCGCTGAATGCTTGCATCTAGCTAGAATAGTATGTATCGCGCCTTGCATGGGCAAGGCGTTTTTGCGCGTATAAGCGGCCGCGTTATATCTCTTCGCCGCGCGCGTTGAACAGCGGCAGT
Organism: uncultured Eubacteriales bacterium; assembly: GCA_964412285.1. Lineage (GTDB taxonomy): Bacteria > Bacillota > Clostridia > Monoglobales > CAYZNM01 > CAYZNM01. The sequence goes on from CAYPOE010000007.1 coordinate 18,284, forward strand.
CGGTCGAGGTAGATGAGGTCGTCGCGCGTATGCGCATCGCCCTCGGCGAGCACCATCATCTTGCCCACGATGCGACCGCCTACGAGCTGAATCAGCTTCTCGAGCGCGACGAGGGAGTTGCCCGTACTGACCACGTCGTCGACGATGAGGACGCGTCGATCTTTCAAGAGCGCCGCGTCGGTGCAGTCGAGCGACAGCGTCTGTATGTTGGCCGTCGTGATGGACTTGACCTCGACAGACACCGTGTCGCGCATGTAGAGCTTTTGCGACTTGCGCGCCACGACGTAGCGCAGCTTGCCCGACTGCCGCGCCATCTCGTTGGCGAGCGGGATGCTCTTGGATTCGGCTGTGATGAGTACGTCGAAGTCGGGCGCTTTGCGCAGGAGTTCGCGCGCGCAGACCTCTGCAAATTCCGCGTCGCCGAGCATGATGAGCGCCGCGATGTAGAGGTCGTCCTTGATTCTGCACAGCGGCAGTTCGCGCGTAAG
>CAYPOE010000007.1:18781-19861 GCA_964412285.1 uncultured Eubacteriales bacterium
GGCCGCCTATGGTGATGCTGTAGGAATCCATATGTGTCCCCTTCCAAATATATACACCGCCCGCAGATGGCACGGGCGGCGCATGTTTTGCTTGCTGTAAAGGTTGCCCCTTACATCATGATGAATACATAACGTATCACGAACAGTACGGCGAACACGACCATGACGGGCGTGATGTCCTTGACCTTGCCGCCGAACAGTTTGGTCACGACGTGGAAGATGAAACCCATCGCGATGCCGTCGGCGATGCTGTACGCGAACGGCATGGAGACCATGGTCAGGAACGCGGGAACGGCAATGTCAAACTGATCCCACTCGATCTCTTTGACCGACGACATCATGAGTACGCCGACGACGATGAGTACAGGGGCCGTCGCCGCGCCTGGAATCAGCCCGAGTACGGGTGACAGCAATATGCTCACGATGAAGAGTATACCTGTGACGACGGCGGTCAGACCCGTGCGGCCGCCTTCAGAGATGCCCGCGCCGCTCTCGATATACGTCGTAACCGTCGAGGTGCCGAGTACCGCGCCCGTCGTCGTCGCAATCGCGTCGGCCATCAGCGCCTTATTCGCGTTGGGCAATTGGCCGTTCTTGTCGAGGAAGCCCGCCTTCTGCGACGCGCCGACGAACGTGCCGATCGAGTCGAACATGTCGACGAGCGTCAGCGAGATGAGTACCGAAAACAGCGAGAACAGCAACACGCCGACGCCCTGTGATGCGTCGAAGAGTTCGCCGAAGCCGAATACGAACTGGCCGAAGGTCGGTGCGAGCGACGCGACGCCGAACCCTTCGGGCAGGTGCAGGCCGAGGTCGATGTTCATGCCGAACTGCGCGATGCAGCCGAGGATTGAGGTCGCGACGATGCCGATCAGCAGCGAACCCTTGATCTTGCGCAGCATGAGGATCGAGATGATCACGAGCCCGATGATGGAGAGGATCGCGGTCGGCGACGCAAAGTTGAACGCGGGTATGATGCCCGAATCGGATACAATCGTGTCGAAGCCTACGTCCACCCAGTGGCCAGCTTCCGATGTAAACGACAGGAATCCCGCGTTCTTGATACCGATATACGCGATG
>CAYPOE010000008.1:0-19055 GCA_964412285.1 uncultured Eubacteriales bacterium
TAATGACGAGCAGGGCGATCAATACGCCGATTGTGATGCCGTACGCAATATCTTTGGTATTGTCCGCCGCTACGCTCTGTCGATTGATGTGTGCGTTGATGTCGGTATACATCTGATCGAGTATCGACGTCGCGCTGTCATATAGTGGCTTGTAGGAGTTGGTGTAGAGGTCCATGGCCTCCAAATTGGTATAGCGTTTATTCTGCACCGCGAGTTTCTCGATTTGTTCGCGATAGGACGCCGCCTGGGAGATGGCGGATTCAAACGCATTGATCTGTGTGTCGTCGTCGGCGCAGTCTCTATACGCCTGAATAGACTTGTTGAGTTCCTCGCGCGCCTTGCGCGCCTTGACAACACAGTCCTCTATGGTCTTTTGGTCACTGCTTGCGATGGCGTACAGAATATTCTGCTGTACCGATAAGATGTTGCGCCGGATGATGCCGATGCCATCGACTTCAGGCAACATCTTGGCCTTATATTCGCTTACGACTGCATTCAGACTGGTGATATTTGACAGCGATGTAGCCCCTAACACAATGGCCATAATCGCAATGATACCAAAACCCACGAGCAGTTTTGTCCTGACCTTGAGATTTTTCATGCGCCATTTCCCCCTCGCGTCATGCGTATGGATTTTTTAAGATATGCCGTTATATATTGATATTATATTATACTACATGTAGCAGGTAAAAACAAGACTATTTACTATAATATGATAGATTCATCCCATAATTTTTTATTCAAAACGCATCAAATTGTATCATGAGTAGCAGATGCTACGAATAGCATCAGACGTTTGCACGCATCTTATGCACGAGAGATGTGCAAAGTACAAGAAAACCCTCTCTGCATCCTGCGATTCGGAGAGGGTCTTTTTTCAGGAGAAGGGCGCAATCGCAACGGATCAGTAGTTGCACATCAGATCGATATATGCCTTGGCCAATTCGAGGTCGGCCACAGCCTCGCACGCGCAGCACGGCGGATCGATCTCGCCCTGGATGACTTTGATGAAGTTGGCGGCCTGATTCCGCATCGCATGAACCTTGGGCAGCATGGGGATCGTAAACGTCGGCGTCTCTTCCCCGTCGTCGCGCATCACGGTCACGGTACCCGCGATATTCTGTGCGAGCGGTGCGGGCAACTGTATGTGTACGAACGCTTTGTCGAATGTGACGACGAATGCCTCCTGCCAGTCAACCGTGTTGTTGTACGCGGCCATCTCGATCGTCGTGCAGACGCCGCTATCCGACTCGCCGACGAGCAGCACGCCGCTTCGGTCGCCGAACACGATCTTGTATGGTTCCCCCAGCAGGAACCGGATGCCGTTGACCTGATGAATGTAGTAGTTGACAAACGCGTTGTACTTGTCAGCCGTAGCGGCGTCGTAGTACGGTGGCATGGGTTCGTACGTGATGCCCTCGAGCTGCTCGCCCGATGAGCAGATCGGCGCCGTGTGTCCACCGATCCAGTCGCCGGGCGGCATGAGCGCCTTGACCATGCGCATCTTGCCGTACTGTCCGCTGTTCTTCATCTCTTCGATGACGCGCTTCGCGTACTCCATCGCGAGGTCAGAACGCTTGTGGTAGCCGACCATGTAGTGTACGCCGTTCTGTTTGGCAAGTTCGACGAACTGTGCGCCGGTCTCGGGTGCAATGGCGATGGGTTTCTCAGTCAGCAGATGCTTCTTGTTCTTGAGTACGACAGGCACGACGTTGACGTGATTCGCGTACGGCTGCGACGCGACGACGCCTTGGAAGTCGCCGTATGCGAACAGCTCGTCCATCGTCTTGAACGCGCAGGGTATGTTGTACTTGCGCTGCACGTCGGCGCGCAGCCCGTCCTTGCCCTCGACGAACGCGACGACCTCGCAGTCGGGCAGCGCCATGTAGTTGTCGAGATGAGCCTTCTGTCCCATGAAGCCTGTGCCGATCAACGCAATCTTGACTCTTTCAGACATATCTGTCACCTATAGGTTGTGTGTGGTGTGATTACTTGCCCAATTCGCCGAATCGTGCCATAATCGCGAGTGCCGGGTCGACAGGTACATCGGCGCGTTGTACATCCTTGGGTATGTGGATGATGGGGGTACGGCGGATACTCTTGCCTTGGAACTGCGGCAGCCACGGCATCTCGGCCTCGAGCATATCGGCCGCCATGTCGCGGATCTCGCCCAGTGTGAGTTTCGCCGAAGTCAGCGGATCCATTGCGCAAGCCTGCACGATCATCTCGGGATCGGCCGTATTGGAGGCCTCGACGGTCAGACCCTGTACGAGGATGTTGGTCATATTGAGTGCGGCGAGTTGCCGCGGCAGATTGCCGACGACCGTCTTGTGTAGACCCGTCTTATCCGCGTAGATCGCGCCCTCGGCGCAGCAGTCGTACGGCAGATTGCTGATCATACCCTCGTTCTTGACGTTGCCGAAGAACTTGAATGTACGCCCCAACTCAATCGCCTCGATGATGTACGAGCAATACTCGATGCTGCGCTTGGGCGTCGCTTCTAACTCGAGCTTCATGTCAAACTGATACTTGTCGGCGACGTATTTGCTGTATTTATAATACGCGCCGCTCTCGCCGCCGAACCCCGGCTCGTCACAGTAGAGCGACAGACCCAACTCGTTTTTGCGGAACCACGGGATGTACTCGGACAGATGCCCGGTGGATTCCGTCATGAAGTAGCCGAAATGGCGCATGACTTCGCCGCGCACCTTTTCGTTGACATAATATGCAGGCTGCTCGAACCGCTCTTTGAGGATGGGATAGAGGTCTTTGCCGCCTCGCTTGATCTCGAGGAACCAACTCATGTGGTTGATGCCCGCCACGGTGATGTCGATCTCGGCCTTGGGTACGCCGACGTAGCCCGCGATGAGGTCGAGCGTGGTCTGCACACCGTGGCAGAGTCCGACGAACTTTACACCCGTGTCGCCCAATGCCCAGCACATCATCGCCATGGGATTGACGTAGTTGAGCAGTAGCGCGCCCGGGCAGAGTTCTTTCATATCGGCGGCTAGGTCGTTCATGACGGGAATGGAACGCAGCGCCCTGAAGATCCCGCCCGGTCCCATCGAGTCGCCGATGCAGTTGTCGACGCCGTACTTCATGGGGATTTCGTAGTCCATGCCGAACGCCTCGACGCCGCCAATCTGGAACGATGCGACGACGTAGTCCGCGCCTTTGAGTGCATCCCTGCGATCTGTGGTCTTGTAGACTGTCGCGTCGTAGCCGTACTGCTGGATCAGGCCGTTGGCGTAGGCCTCGACCTGCGACGTGCGGTTCGTCGACGGCGCCATGAGGGCGAATTCGACGTGACCGATGTCGGGTATAAGTAGAATATCGGTCATGAGCGTCTTGCAAAAGACGATGCTGCCTGCGCCGATGATAGCGATTTTCATAACATGCTCCCTATTTGTGGATCGTGGTTCGTTATAGAATTATTGATTGTAGAAGATGTACAAGCCTTCTTTGCCGGGGCAGACGATGTCGAGCTTACCGTTGCCTGTGAGGTCGGCTGTCCAGAAGTAGATGCCCACGCCCGAGTGACCGTCGGCAACGGGGCCTTCGTCGAGCGTGACGCGGTCGAACTTGCCACCGTTGATCTTGAAGTAGCAGACGAATACAGGATCGTTGTCCCCGGGATCGTTGCCGCAGTGCGCACGGTAACGCTTGCCTGTGAGTAGCTCGAGTTCGCCGTCGCCGTCGATGTCGACGAGCTGCATGTCGTGGTACTGCGCGCGCGCATCATCGATCGTATGCTTGACCCACTCCCGTTTGCCATCTGTGATCACTTGTTCGTACCACCAGAGTCCGTAGTTGTGTCCGCAACCCACGATGATGTCGGTCAGGCCGTTGCCCGTCACGTCATAGCCCAAGATGGGTACGCAAGCCATCGGGAAGTCGAACTCCTCGTGCCAGATCCACTTGTCTGTGAGCGGATTCTGGGGGCATTCGAGCCAGCCTTTGGACAGGATGACGTCGGTGCGACCGTTGCCGTTGACGTCGGCGAAGCCCATGCCATGACCGGATGCACCTTCGGAAATCACGTACTTGGTGAACGTGCCGTTGCCCTTGCCGCTTGCGTCTTTATTGAGTTTGAAGAACATCTGTGGCTGCCCCGGCGTATTGGGGAAGATCTCGACTGTACCGCAACCGTCGATGTCGCAGTAGCGGATGGTCTCGATGCTGCCGATGTGTTCTACATCGTGCGTGATCCACGCTGCACCCGCGACCCCAGGATTCTCACGCCACCGCAACGTCTCGCCCCACCACGCGCCCGTGATGACGTCGGGTTTGCCGTCGCCGTTTACATCGAGCGGATAATCCGAGAAGTCGTCCCAATACTCACCTTCGGACTTGATGTCGCAAATCTTGTATTTCTCTGTAAAGTTTGGCCCCTTGTACCAGTATGCGCCGCACACGATGTCGAGTACGCCGTCGCCGTCCACGTCGAACACGGCCGCGGCTTCGTACGTGCCGTCGTCGATCTTGACCCTTCTGAACATACTTGCCTCCTTGTATTTATGAATGTTGTATAAGTCAAAGCACAGGCTACATCTATTATACGGCATACAGTATCAAAGTCAAGACCCGCGATGCGATGCACGCGTCAAACACAGGAGGCGAACTACAGGTGAAGAAATAGAACATTGACAAATCGGCATATAAGCGTTATGATAAACGTACAGCATGTAATGGGAAACGTCTGGCAACGTTCCCTTATATAGCCCGCGATACGCATTGTATCATATCGCGACAAATAGCAACAGATTTCGCACATCATGCACAATGTTTTACGCATCATACTGCTGCAATAGGCGATCGCGGGCGGGTTGGAGTACGCTTTCGTCGAGCGATACATAGACGCACTCTTGACAGTTCCCCATCACGTCCAGCGAGATTTCACTCAACGTGCAGAGATTTTCCATCCAATAGATACAGAAGAGATACAGAAGTAGTTTTCGCAACGCATAGTATCACCTCATTCGGATGAATTGGGACCCCATTATGAATAAAGCTCCTGCCGTGCGTCAACGGCGGGAGCTTTGCTTATGCTGCTATCTTTGTGGTTGGGTTGATTCGATGGGTTTGGCGAATAGCTCGTTCGCTATCTCGACGCGCAACGCTTCGTCAATGGGTGCGTCGTGGTTCTCGAGCGCGTACGTCAACGCCGCGACCGCGTCGTCGCGCGCCGCGCCCTTTTTGTACAATTCGTAGATCCAGTCGATGTGTAGACCGCAGCGCGAAAACGCATACAGGAGCGCCGACTCGTACTTCTCGTGCCGCATCAGCGGCTCTACCTTTCGGGTGTAGTATGCAATGCCGCAGCTGCCCAACGTCCTGATCGCCTGTGTGTTGACCAACGTCCAGTCTAAGCTGCGCGGTATATTGTTGATCTCACGCACCACGACGTCCAAACAGATCTTGGCCAATTGTTCGCGCTCCGAGACCGTCCAGTACGCGCAAAAGTCTTGCGCGACGGCGAGCAGGTTGTATAAAATACTGAAACTGCCCGTGTTCAGATACTCGAGCATCGGCGCCGCGAAATCCTCGGGATTGCCGCATTGCTTCAAGAATGCCTGTTTCTTCTCCAATCGGTCGCGGACGTCTTTCTTCCTGCTCGCCCCCTTCTTGGTGCGCTTGATGTCATCCAACTGGCGACACCACTCCCGAATCTGCGATAACTCGTTGCGCGGATTCAGGCGCGCGCCGGGCGGCGGCTGGAGTTTGGCGTTGGCGCGTCGACTGCTCACGCTTTCGCCGAATACGAGTTCGACCCGCCCTTGCGTCAAAGGCTCCAACGTAGTGTGATCCCTGTACGTCCAAGCCTCGCATGTGAGGATCTGGTTTCGGCTGATCGCAAACCGCAGCGCGATGGGCGTATCGATATGCGGCGCGCTCGAGAAGTGGATGTCGCCGCAGCACACCGTCACGTACGTGCCGTTGTTAACCTTCTGCCGGATCGGCAGGCTGACCCTGTCCTGATGCCGCTCCAATCTGAAACCCGTGATGGGTTCCGAGGTATATGGCAGCATGACTCCACTCGCGGCGATGCGTTGCAGACTGCCGCCGGCCAGTCCAAGGTAGAGGTCGTCGTTGAGTACGCGTCCCATCGAGATGATCGAGCCGCTCTCGACCTCGGCGTCGTCGATGGCAACGCCGAGGTTTTTGTGCCTGAGCTGCTCCATCAGACTAAAGTTTTGGTGCAGGTAGTAGTGGTAGACCGCCGCACCCTGTGCGACAGATTTGTCCGGGTCAGACACGACGATGGTGTTCAATCCAAAGAAGGCGTCGAGCCGTTCCTTGATCAGGTACAGTTTGGACATGCCGCCGTTGAGTACGACCGCATCGACGGCGACGCCGTCGGCGTTCGCGGCCTTGTGGAGTACCTGCAAAACGGGGTAGATGATGTTGTCGACGTCGGTGATCGCGTCGACACGCTTGTAGTCGTCGAGTACAAATGGCCGTCCCATCAGCGGCTCCAAGCACGTCTCGAACTCTTCTTTGGTCATGACGCCCTCGACGTCATACCCGATGCTCATCATGCCGCCGTACTCGAATTCCTTGTCGTCGGACAGCCGCTTGCCGCGCCGCGTGAACTCGTCGTACGTATCGCTGATCTTGATCTTGAGCTGCTCGGCGTACGAACATAGCGTCGGCATCACGTAGCGATCCTTCTCCTTCTCGATCTTGGCGACTGCCGCGGGCGACTGCCGCTGGTACCACTCGACATACTGCCGATACATCGCGCGCGCGAGGGTAGAATCGAACGTATCCCCTGCAATCGTCGAGTATCGGTTGGTGGCGAGTGTGTCGATGTTGAAGATGTTCTTGTTCTCGTCCACGCGTTCGACGTGGTGCAGCGTGATGTCCAACGTACCGCCGCCGATGTCAAAGACCATGATCTTCTTGGGCGTGGATAGGTCGAGCTTGATGTCGTAGTTGCCGCGCTTGATCTCATTGATCACGCTGTACATCACGGCTTCAGGCTCGGACAACAGTAGGTCGTCGTCGTAGCCGCCCGCATCGTTGTGTACCTGAATGCCCGCGAGTTCGGCCGCACGGAGTGTCGCCTGTCGGAATGCGACGCTGCTGCTCGCAGGGACGGTGATGACGACGTCGTCGATCTCCTCGTCGTGGTAGAGCGACAGATCCTGCAACAGGTGCTTGATGATGCGCGCCGATACCGCCTCAGGCTTGGTGTCGGGTAGGCCCTCCTGTAGACCCGTCAGCATGGGATTGCCCATCTGGCTCTTGACGGATTTGCAGACGAGGTGCGGCGACGTCATGTATTGGTGCTTGGCGAGGTCGCCGACGATGATCTTGTCTTCGTCGGACTTGTACCCGCTATATGATACGTACGACGGCAGCAGCGGGTCGTTGCGGCGCGATCCCGTCTCGGACATGCGCGATACCGACTTGACGGGCGTATCCAAGAGATTGCCGCGCGCCGCGACCGTCGCGATGACAGAGTTGGTCGTGCCGAGGTCGATGCCTACGCACAGGTCGTTGTGACGCTTCATGTCAATCCTCCAGCTCTTTGACCCTGGGATTGGACAGGACGATCTCGCTCTGCCTGTGCATCCACCCCGTCGCGACGACGGTTACGCGCTTGGCCTGTCGCGCATCGACGAATGGCGTACCCTCGTAGGTATAGCGCGAGGCTTCGTCGGCGTTGACGTCGAATTCGTCGTCGAGTTCCATGATGGGTTCGACGTCGCAGTCCTCGACGAACTCGAGTATGCGCCGCACGAGCGTCGCCGTCGCGCTGATCTCAAACGGCACGTCGACCTTCTTCTGGCGCAGCAACTTAAAGCCCTTGCGCGCCGTCACCGCGAGGTCGAGCAAGTGGCCGTACTTGGAGGAGTTGAGTGCGGTCAAGAATTCGATCTGCGCGTTTTGCTTATACTCCTCCAAACGATCGTCGAACTCGTCCTGTAACCGCGTCAGCAACCGCTCGGTGCGCTTGAGCGACGCGTCCATCTTGAATAGCTCGGACTCGTACTCTTCGATGGACTTGCTGCTGTGCGTCGAGATCGCGTTCGGACATTCACCGATGAGCAGATCGAGGATCGCGTCCAAGCAGTCGGCCGCGAAGCCCTTGTTGGTCTTGACGACGTGCGCGAACGCGTCGCTCGCACGCAGTTGCGGCGACAGCCAAAACAGGCACAGCAGCGCGACGCGCTTGCCGTTGCCATGCTCGGTGCAGTCTTGACGGATCTGTTCAACGTCGTCGACGGAATACTGCGCGTTCTCCATGAGGCAGAGGATGCGTTCGGCATTGCACCGCGCATTCTGAAAGATGCGCTCGCGGTCGGCGACTGCGCCGAACCGGCAGTTCTTGAAGATGCGGATCACGCTGTCGCCGTTCTCGTCCGAGGCGAATAGTCGATTGGCGTACGCCGCGCACTCGCGCGGCTGCATGAATGGATCCTCCGCATATGCGATGAGTACATAATTCTCATAAGAAAAGTCTTTGAGCTGCTGCGCGGCGATCTTGACGCACGCGGACTCGATTTCATGGAGTAATTTGTTCACTATTTTCATAAATCCTCGTCCTTCCCCAAACATATTCTACACACATTTGATTCAATTTTTACTGAATATCACTCGAACTTTCTTAAAATAGATAAATTTGTCCCTCTTGTGCGAAGGTCACGCGCGTGCCGGTACCCATCATGTCCGTGATGAGTCGATACTCGTTCAGTCCGTCACGATCGTCGCTCGTATGTACGACGAATACCGTACGCGGCCGCACTGTGGACAGCAACCCAACGAGGTCGCCGTAATCGGCGTGCAGTGTGTAGTCGAGGTCGTACCGCCGCGCGATCCTGTAGTCGAGGTTGCTCGCGTCGACGTAGACGCCCATCCCACAGCCCGGCCCGATGCGGCGACAACGCGCGTCGAACACATACCCACCGCCCTCGGACAGGCGGTCGTGCAGCCGCCACAGCTTGTCGTCGACGTAAACGTCGACGCGTGGGAACAGCCCGGCGTCCATGCGCTCGAGCAGGAACTTGACGATCTCCACGCCCTTGGTGATCTGTTTGGCATGAACCAACACGCTCTCGCCGTTTTGCGCCGCGAAACGCATGTAGGACAGCACGCGCTCCAACTGATTGCGCGGCACGTAGTCGGGATGCTTGGCGTGCGTGCCACAGAGTACGACGGTATCGGCCGAAACGCCGTCGGGCAGGATGTACCCGCTGGTCAGCGGCGTAGGTTCGCGCGAGAAGTCGCCTGTATACAACAGGCCCCGCCCGCCCGACTCGATATGTATCATCGCCGCGCCCGGGATGTGTCCGGCCTCGTAGAAGGTTGCGGTATAGCCGCCGCACTCGAGTCTTTCGAGATAGCCGCAGTCGCCCATGCGCAAGAACGCGCGCTCGCAATGTGCAAAGTAGATCTGCCGCATTCGTTCCCGTGAGAACTGGATTTCCCGATCGCGCATCATATACTGCCCGAGCGCCTTGGTCGTGTGCGTGACGTAGATGGGCGTACTCGGACACGCCTCCGCGATGTAGGGCAGATAGCCGATGTGGTCGAAGTGCGCGTGGGAGATGAAGATGGCGTCGAGTTCCGACAGCGACGTGAGCAGTCCGGCCTCGTACAGCGGCGTGAAGTCAGGGCTGTCGCGGTCAAAGCCCATGCCGCAGTCGAACAGGAACCGCTTGCCGCCGATGCCGACGAAGTAGCAGCTCGCGCCGATGCGTTGTCCGCCGCCCAATGCGACAAATGTTGCTTTGTCCATATCTGTAACGTCCCTTTCAGGTGGATGCATGGGGGCAAGCGTGGCGGTACGCGCACCCGCCGCTACTCTGTGACGGTCAGGTAGTAAAACCGCTTATCCCCCTTTGCCCTGTGTTGATTCCAATCGTCTTCGATGGCCTCTTTGATGCGTTTCGCGTCATTGAAGTCCGCGCCGCGCTGTTGACAGTGTCGCCGCAGCAGTGCGTCGCCGATGTCCAAATACACGACGGCCTCGCAATCGAGGATGATCGACGTAAACAGCGGGCGTCCCGGCCGCACGCGGATCTTCTCGTATACAAGTCGGTCGATGGCGTCGCCGATCTCGGTCGTCCACGGCGTACGGCTGATGAACGCCGCCTCCTCCGGTGTCAGTTGCGGCCAGAGTTCGGCGTCGAGATCCACGCAGCCGGGTATGCGCGTGAGCAGCGTCGTCTTACCGCAGCAGATGGTGCCGATCACGCAGACGCGCTCGTGTTGGTGCAATGCAAAGATGGCTTGCAATGTATTGATGGTTTCGGAAATTCCGCACTGAATCGACATAGATGATAGATGCGCCTCCGTTTATATATGTTCCATAAGGATTCAATCGAATGCAATCATTCGTCTTGCGATAGATCTTTTTTATTATTATACAGCATTGACACGGATATTTCAATCACACGATCGCAAATCGGCAGGAACGGCATTTCTTTCTCCTATATAGTCCGATATAATCCAAATTTCCGTCCAAATCCGTTGCAATCCGTCGCAATATGTAGTATGCTATTTCTTGAGATGGACGTCTGGTTTGGATTTTCTATCAATCAATCGCGGGCTATGTAGTCTGCTTCACCAAAACCGACTGCCTTGCGCACATGCAGTACAAAGGCTATGGGTTGTTTTGATAAGAATCGTACTCTTCGCAAATACTGTGACTATAGTACTATTATATCCCCCGACGTGGTGTTTGTCAATGGCATTTTGGGCAAATCCCACGACGGCAACTCGTAAGAATGCTGCAATGCATTCCAGTGTCAACGACGAAAGGCGCGTCAAGGTGTGCCGCGCACGTCCTTCTATTCTATATTCTTTTTATTCTTCTGTGTATGTTTTATGTTTGGTTGAAGAAAATAATCAGTACATCGTTAGATTAGAAAGGATATTCGCTCTATGAATAAACTGATTCACGAGTCGTCCCCCTATTTGAAGCAACACGCAAATAACCCCGTAGACTGGTACCCATGGGGAGAGGAAGCGTTTGATAAAGCAAAATCCGAGAATAAACCGGTGTTTTTGTCTGTTGGGTATTCCACTTGTCACTGGTGCCACGTCATGGCGCATGAGAGTTTTGAAGACGGCGCCGTCGCGGATTTGTTGAATGCGCACTTTGTATCGGTAAAAGTCGACAAGGAACAACGCCCAGATATTGACAACATCTACATGCGCGCTTGCCAAGCCATGACCGGCAGCGGAGGTTGGCCTACGTCGCTTTTTCTTACGCCTGAGAAAAAGCCTTTTTTCGCCGGCACATACTTTCATAAGCCACACTTTCAAAACCTGTTGTCCACCGTCGCGCAAAAGTGGCGGGTGGAGTCTGATGAGATCCTCAAGGGGGCGGAGGAGATAACGAGCTTTCTGGCGAAAGAAGATACGCTGGAGCCGTCAAACGATATTCCGTTTGAACAAGCTGTCGAGATGTTCACGCGCAGCTTCGACCGCGAATACGGCGGATTCGGCAGCGCACCCAAATTCCCAAGCCCGCATAATCTGATGTTCTTATTATATACAAAGCCCGAGCTTGCCGAAAAGACGCTCGTTCAGATGTACAAAGGCGGTATATTCGACCATATCGGCTACGGTTTTAGCCGATATTCGACCGATCGCCATTGGCTTGTGCCGCACTTTGAAAAGATGCTGTACGATAACGCGTTATTGACCCTGGCATACTTGCTCGCGTACGAAGTAACGCAAAATCCGCTGTATAAAGAGGTGGCGATAAAGACCTTGGATTATATCGGACGTGAGATGACCGACCGTAGCGGCGGATTCTTCAGCGCGCAGGATGCGGATTCCGATGGCGAAGAGGGTAAATACTATGTATTTACGCCCGACGAAATTGTGCGCGTTCTGGGTGAGGACGACGGGCACAAGTTCAATGCGTATTTTGACATCACACAAAAGGGCAACTTTGAACGCAAGAGCATACCGAATATCATTCATAACACCGAGGTTTGGGGAAGTATAGACAATCTGCTCGATAAAGTATACAACTACCGCAAGGGTCGGGAACAGCTGCACATCGACAACAAGATTTTGACGTCATGGAACGCGTTGATGATCGCGGCATACGCTTGCGCGTATCGAATATTGGGCGACGAAACGTATCTTGCGGCGGCGGAACAATCGGCCAAGCTGATCGAAGCGGCGGCAGATGCAGAAACGCTCTATACTACGCCGGAAAAGGTTGACGAGGGATTCTTGGACGATTATGCGTTTTATACGTTTGCTTTGATCAACCTGCACCAAGCGACGCAAAATCAAAGCTATCTCGACCGCGCCTTGCAACTCACGAATAAAACGATTGCGGATTTCTATGATGCGCAAAATGGCGGCTTCTTCTTTTCGGGCGTACACAACGAGCGTATGATTGCCAATCCCAAGGAAACCTTCGATAACGCAATCCCATCCGGCAATTCGATGATGGCGTATACGCTTGACAGACTTGCCAAGCTGACCCACGACGAGCGGCTGTACCAACTGCGCGACCGCCAGCGGGCGTTCATGAATGGGCACGCGGCGCAGTACCCCATTGGATTCGGGTTTTATCTATATTCCTGCTTGCCTACCGTGGATATTGTCTGTGTGCCGGTGGGTGAAGAGAGGCACGCCGTAAAATCAAACTGGGTATTCCGTGAAATGCATTCGCCGGCGTATCCGGCCATAAATCATAAGACCACCTACTATGTATGCGAGGGCAATACATGCAAACCCCCTTCCAATACACTTTAATGTGATTGCACAGCATAACCTTTCGCCAATTGTGACGGCGCAACGCTACACCTACGATTAAACCAAAATCCAAAATTCAAATCCAGCAAGCGGCTTCCATATGGGAGCCGCTCTTTCTCTTTCCTCTGTCGCGCTTTCGACATTTCGACATACGACATAGGTTATGGTTGAAAATACATTGATTTATGTTATAATGAAAATAATACGATATTGCATTCAGAAACCATAGCGTGATATCAACAACAGGAGATATGCATATGAGGATTACGGATGGCGCGACGGGTACCTTGCTCGCGACGCGCGGTATGGAAATGCACGATACGCCCTGCCTCTGGGTACTCGAACACCCCGACGCGCTCCGCGATATACAGCGCGACTACCTCGACGCCGGGACAGATATACTCACGACTTGCACGTTGACCGCCAACGCACTCTACCTCGCCGCGCACGGCATCGTCGCCAATGCGCGCGAACTCAACGCCAAAGTCGCCGCACTCACCGTCGAACTCGGCGCCGATACCTTCGGCGACATCTCGACGACGGGCTTGTTCGTCGAACCCGTCGGCGACGTATCCTACGACAAGATGGTCGAGGTCTACCGCAACCAGGCCGAGGGACTCGTGATGGGCGGCGTCAACCACATCTTGATCGAAACGATGACCGATCTGCGCGAGACGGTCTGCGCCGTCGCGGGGATCAAACAGGCGTGCGACCTGCCCGTCGTCGTGAGCATGACCGTCGACAAGCACGGACGTACGCTGTCGGGCGACAGGGCCGAGTGTGCGGCCGTGATTCTCACACACATGGGCGTCGACGCGTTCGGGATCAACTGCGGTTTCGGCCCCGATACGACAATGGACGTGCTGCGCCGTATGCGCGCCGTCACGCACATCCCATTCATCGTCATGCCCAATGCGGGGATGCCCGTCATGGTCGACGGCGTCGCAACCTACGATCTGCCGCCCGACGACTTCGCACGCGCGATGGCCGACTGCGCGTCGCTCGGCGTCCAGTATGCAGGCGGCTGCTGCGGTACCAGCCCCGCGTACATCAAGGCGCTCGCCGACGCGGTCAAGCATCAACAGCCCGCCGTATTCGAGCCGCTGCCGTACATCGCGTCGCCGCGCGCGTACGCGAATACCGCGACGGGTACCGCATCGCCCGTCACCTACATCGACGACGCCGACGACCTCGACGTCGACCTCTACGACTACGTGCAGATCGCACTGCGCAAACCTGCCGACGTCGACGAACTGTACATGTACTCGTTCGGCTGCCCGATTCCCATCCTCGCGCACGCGCCGGAGGATCTGGCGCACAGCGTGATCCTGCGCGGCATCGCGTGTGAGACTCTATAGACCCCGTCTATCGAATCCATCTAAATCTATATCACAGGAGAACCGTATGATTACGACGATCACGATCAATCCGTCGCTCGACAAGACCTATATCATCGAAAACTTCAAGCCCTACGACATGAACCGCGCGTCCAACATCGTCTACAACGCGGGCAGCAAGGGCATCAATGTGTCGCGCGTCCTCTGCCAACTCGGTACCGACACCATGGCGCTCGGTTTCGTCGGCGGCATGTACGGCGACATATTGCTCAACCACCTGTCGGGTGAAGGCATCCGCGAGGACTTCGTCCGCGTCGGCGGCGGCACGCGCATCAACGTCAAGATCGTCGACCCTGTGTCTATGGGTGTGACCGAGATCAACGAGATGGGTGAGGCTGTGACCGATAGCGAGCTTTACGCGCTGTTCGACCGCATCGAGGGCTGGCTGCCGCGTTCCGACGCGATGGTACTGTCGGGCAGCATCCTGCCCGAGATGAAGACGACGGTCTACACCAACATCGCCAAAAAGGCCAAGGCCGCGGGTGTACCGCTGTTCATGGATTGCGGCGGCACGCTGCTGCGCGACGGTATGCGCGGCAGCCCGTACTGCGTCAAGTGCAACCTCGAGGAGTTTACCGAGATGCACGGTGGCGAGATCCCCAACGATGCGGCGCTCGTACGCGTGTGCCGCGAACTCATGGCGCAGCGCGACATCGCGTGCATCGTCGTCACGATGGGGCGCGGCGGCGCGGTCGGCGTGACGGCCGACGAGGCGTATAAGGTCATACCACCCAACGCCGCGGTATCCTCGACGATCGGCGCGGGTGACGCGTTCATGGCGGGTATGACGTACGCGTTCATCGGCAAGCACAACTTCCAACGGCAACTTGCGTTTGGCACGTCGTGCGCCACGGCCAAAGTCGCCAAAGAGGCCAACAACATCCCGTCGCTGCTCGAACTGCTCGGCTACATGGACGGCGTGATCTGTGAAACGATTCAGGTTGAGCGCGACGCCGAAAGCAATCCGAAAGAAACGGGTATACTATGATCAACTTATCGCACGTCGACAACGGCAAGGCATTCGACTGGGGCTTGGCGTCGGAACACTACGCGAAGTACCGCGACATCTACCCCGACGCATTTTTCGACAGGTTCGTCGACCTCGGTGTTGGCGTGAACGGACAGTATGTACTCGACCTCGGCACAGGTACAGGCGTGATCCCGCGCGGCCTGTACAAGTACGGTGCGCGCTGGATCGGCGCGGACATCGCGGAGAATCAGATCGCGCACGCACGTCGCATCGCCGCCGAATCGGGCATGGCCATAGAGTTCATCGTAGTCCCGGCCGAACGCACGGGTCTGCCCGACGATACATTTGACGCGATCACCGCGTGCCAATGCTTCGTATACTTCGACAAGCCCGTCGTGTTGCCCGAGATACAACGTATGCTCAAACGCGGCGGATGCTTCGTCTCATCGCACATGATGTGGCTGCCGTACGAATCTGACATCGTCGCGCACAGCGAAAGCCTAATCCTCAAATATAACCCCGCGTGGACGGGCGGCGGCTACATGCGTACGCCGCCCAAAGACTTCAGTTGGTGCGAACCGTGGTTCGACCTCCCTGAACTGATCCAGTTCGACGTGAACATACCGTTCACGCGCGAGAGCTGGCAAGGGCGTATGCTCGCGTGCCGCGGGATTGGCGCGTCGTCCCTGCCGCCCGACGTCATCGCGGCATTCTGCGACGAACACGCGGCGTACGTGAACACGTTGCCCGAATCGTTCGAGATCCCGCACCATGTTGGGATCGACGTATATCGCGTAAAAAAATAAGAGATAAAGAGACAGAGGTACACATGAAACGACTCATCGTCATCGGCGGTTTCCTCGGCAGCGGCAAGACGAGCATGATCCTTGCCGTCGCCAAGCGCCTACTCGCCGCTGGACACAAACTCGGCATCGTGACCAACGACCAAGGCAGTCAGCTCGTCGACACCGCTTTCCTCGCACAGAACGGACTATCCGTGCTCGAAGTCGACGGCGGTTGCTTCTGCTGCAACTTCGATACGTTTGTGCAAAAGATCGAGGAACTCTCGCGCGACAAACTGCCCGACTACATCCTCGCCGAACCTGTGGGCAGCTGCACCGACCTTGTCGCCACGATCTACAAACCCATGCTGCGCCACGGCTACACGCTCGAACGGCTCGGCTCTGACTTTGCACTGTCGCCGCTGACCGTACTCTGCGACCCCAAGCGGCTGTCGCGGCAACTCAAAAACCTGCCGCCCAACGAGATCGATTATCTGTTCGACAAGCAGCTGTCCGAAGCCAACGTCATCGCGCTCAACAAGTGCGACACGCAGGACGACGCGACGATTGCCACGCTCACGGCGCACCTGCGACAGCGGTATCACGCCGATGTACTCGCGGTATCCGCGACGCAGGGGATCGGCATGGACGCATTTTTGGCGGCGGTCACGGGCGAGACTGTGGGCGAGGGTCGCGACATGGACTCGCTCGAGATCGACTACGACGTGTACGCGGCGGCCGAAGCCGCGCTCGGCTGGCTCAACAACAACTATCTTGTATCCTGTGATCTTGCCACAACCGATGCGGTTGCATTCGACGGCAACGCGCTGCTCGAACGCCTCCTATCGTACATCGCGCACCGTTGCGCGGCAGAGGACTGCGACATCGCGCACCTCAAGGCGTACGCCGTCGGGCAGCACGACTTCTGCAAGGGCAGCATCACAGATACGACCGCGCCGCCCACACTCGACGCGCGCATGGGTCGTGACGTGACCGAAGTCAACCTCATCATCAACGCGCGCGTCGTCGCCGAACCGCAGCAACTCGCCGACATCGTGGGCGACGCTGTCGACGCGGTCTGCGCAGGTCTGCGCGTCGTGACGGCGAGCGCGTCGCAGTTCGCACCGTCGCGCCCCAATCCCACGCATCGCTATGCGTGACGCACGGCACGCGCACGCCGCACAGCATCGCATCATGCGACGACTGCTGCGGTTGGCCGCGCGCAACGCGCGTACGTACGACGAGGTACCCATCACGGCGGCCGTCGTCGAACGCGACACAGGCCGCGTCGTGAGTGTCGGACGCAATCGCCGTGAGGAGCTGCAAAGTCCGCTCGCGCACGCCGAGGTCATGGCGATCCTGCGTGCGGCGCGCGTCAAGCGATGGAACCTCCACGACTGCGACCTGTACGTGACGCTCGAGCCGTGCATGATGTGCGCAGGACTGATCCTCGAGGCGCAGATCCGGCGCGTCTACTTCGCCGCCTACGACACCAAACCCAAACCGCACACGCGCGTAGTGCGGCAATTGCGGCAGGTCGACGGCGTGACGTGGGTCGGCGGCATCGAGCGCGCGTACGCGTCGCGGCTGCTGAAACGCTATTTCAAACAGAAACGTAAGAGAACATAATTCTATGGCACGATGGCATAACGACACATATGCAAGGAGGCATTATGCGTATTGGCGTATGTACGACAGATTTTACTGTGAGACCTGCATTAGAGCTGTTTCAACGCGTCAAGGAACTCGGGTTTGCGTGCGTGCAGTTCGCGTTCGCATCGGTGACGGAGACTGGGTTTGAACCCAGCGGCGTATACGAGATCCCGTTCAACGTCAGCGCCGACGCGCTCGATGCGATCCGCGCCGCGTCGGCGCAGACTGGCGTCGATATCGTCGCCGTCAACGGCACGTACAACATGGCGCATCCCGACGCGGCGATGCGCGAGGAGGGGATTGCGCGGTTCGAGGGATTTGCGCAGGCTGTTGTGGCGCTGGGCGTGCAGTACATCAGCTTGTGCAGCGGCACGCGCAATTCCGATCACCTCTGGACGCATCATCCCGACAACGGTACGCCCGAGGCGTGGGACGATGCGCTCGACAGTCTGAAGCGCGCGTCGGCCGTCGCGGAACGGTTGGGTTTGGTGCTCGCGATCGAGACCGAGGCCAACAACGTGATTGATACGCCCGAAAAGGCGCGGCGTATGCTCGATAGCGTGGGGTCTCCCGCGCTGGGGATGATCATGGACTGTGCCAATTTGTTCCACCACGGCACGGCGTATCGCAAGAACGTCGACAACACCATGATGGAGGCGTTCGCGGCGTACGGGCGCGATGTGGTACTCGCACACGGCAAGGACATTTGCGAAGGCGACGGTATTCAATTCTGCCCGACGGGTCAGGGGATCGTCAACTATCCATTGTTCTATTCGCTACTCGAGGAATATAAATACCAAGGTGACATGCTGCTGCACGGCATCTACGACGAGGCGCTTATGCCGTGGTGTATCGAGCGAGTCGCCAAGCCTGTGGCGCATTGTGTGATATAATGCAAGTAAGCAAGCGAGTGAGTAGCAGTATGCGTATTGAGCTAACGGTTCATCGTACAAGGACGGCGATGTCCTTGATCTAAATGGCTTCCTTTGGACTTTGGAATATTTGGACTTTGGAGTTTTACGCGATGGAATCCTCGATCCTATACAAAACAACCGCTACCCATCGGACAGGGAGCGGTTGTTTTCATCATTCGATCTTAGTTGGTATGCGATGCATCATCGTCGCCATTGGGATTGCCATCGGTCGCGTCGCCGTCGTCTGCGGCTTGCGGATCAAACTGTTGACGCAACGCCTCGAGCTTCTGCTGCCTGCGTTTGTGTGTGCGCGTCGAGAGCAATACAATAAGCAGTACGACCACGCCCGCCACAAGCAGGTACGGGAATGCGTAGATGAACGCGATGAACGCACGTTTGAAGAAGTTTTTGATGTTGTTGAACGAGTCGCGGATCGACGCCCACACCTCGTCGCCGTATGTGCGCGGCGTCTCGATGGTCGGCGTATACGCGATGACCTCTTCGATGCGGAGTTCCACAGTCGAGAACGCGACGGCGTTGTCCCACATGCGGATCATAGATTTCATCGACTCCATCTCGTAGATCAGCGTGCTGATCGTGTTCTCGA
>CAYPOE010000009.1:0-17398 GCA_964412285.1 uncultured Eubacteriales bacterium
AAAACGGCTTTGCGCTTTGTTCTTTGTTTGATGATTTTTGTGAGAATGATTTTGTGAGAATGATTTCGAGGATTGACCCGCAAGATACATAATGAAATTGTTGTATGGTGCGCCGTTGAAAAGATGAGAATGCGGGAGGAGAGTTTGCGATGGTAAACCTACAGCACTTTGCCCGCAGTATATCCAAGGCGGGTTTGATGGGAAAGATCGGCTTGTACAAGCACAGGGTCTCACCGATGTCATCCACCTCAACGTCGGCAGCAGAGACCGATACCTCAATGCGCACTGCTACACTGACGATTGACGCCCATATACAGTCGGTATCTGACCAACGCGAGGGTTGGTCTTGGAATCAGGGCGCCAAAACCTTGACCCTGCGCAACGTCGACATCACGGGCGATGCCGCCGCAGTCAGCGGCATTCGGTTCGTCAACTTCAACAAAACCGTGGATACCGTCACGATTGAACTCGTAGGCAATAACATTGTCAAGGCAGCTGACGGTACCAACGGGAGCTACGGCATCTGTGCCGACTGCACGCTTGTCATAACTGGTAACGGCACGCTCGCCGCAGAGGGAGGTGTGTCGAGCAACGGCAAAAGCTGCGGCATCATCTCTCATGATGCGAGTATCATATTGTCAGGCGGCACCATCATGGCAGCGGGCGGCAGTGCCGCCAACAGCGACAGCGTGGGTATCATCGCCCAAAACGGTCACGTCAGCATTCGGGGCGGCCGAGTCATCGCCATAGGCGGCAACGGCAACGCCTCATGCGGCATATTTGGCGTGGGCGGCGTAGGCGTACTGTCCGGAGCTTTGGTGACGGCGATGGGCGGCACTGCGTATCGCAGCAGTTACGGCATTTCAGCCAACAAGCACCACATCAACATCGCCAACGGCGCGTTGGTGTACGCGACGGCGACTGCAATACCCGGTTCCCATCAAGCCATGAACAAAGAGGTGGCCGAACCACATCTGACCCGAAAGATCGGTTCCTACAACGGTTTGGCCGTGACCTACGGCGCCGCGCGCAATACGACGTTGGATCTGACGGATACCGGCTCGTATTACTGGGATCACAATGGCAATATAGAGTTAAAGACGGAGGTCAACTTCTTGGTTTCCGACGTTACAGACAGTACCGAAGGTTGGAGCTGGCATCGCGCAAGCAAGACGCTGACACTCGACGGGGCATCCATCTTTGTAACCGATACGCGCAGTGCGATGTTTGACGGCATCATGCTACCGCCGGGTTCTACAGTGATACTACAAGGTGACAATCGCATCATTGCCGCCGATAATACATGGGTCGACGACCCGAGTTACGGCGTATACGGCTTGGGCGCGCTCGCGATACAGGGTACGGGATCACTCAACATCACGAGCGGCAGCGGTACATGCGACAACCACGGCATCTTCTGCCATGGGACGCTGGCCATCAAGGGCGGCGCGATCACAGTGGTCGGCGGCACCAGTGGCGGCAACAACAGTACGTCCATCAACAGCCTCTACCGTCGGTTGCGCTATGGTTACAGCAACGCCCGACATTGGCGCAAGAGGCAACCCTATAAAGGCAAATAACAAAACCGCTGACTCCGCACAGGAGCGGCGGTTTTGTTGGTATAGCGGTTTTGTCATGATAGATGGCCATCGCACAAATACTGTTTCTTCAGCAGCCTATACGCATCCTGCAACTGCTCGGTCTCCATGCGCGCGCCTATATTGAACGTCCCGACGTCGCGCGTACGGCTCGTGACGCCGATGTCTACGCCTTCGAGCGTCAAGTGATACTTGGCGTTGATCGGGTAGCACTGATACTGCATCACAGACAGCGCGCCGACCCACGCCTGCATCTGCTCAGCCTTATCGGGGTATTCCTCGTAATGTTCGCACAGCCACGCGTAGAGATCTGCATGGAAGTTGGCCATGACGCCACTGTATCCGGCCGCGCCCAAACGCAGCGAATAGAGCAGCGTCGGCGTATGCGCGTTGAACAGCTTGAGGTGCGTGCCGCGTATGGCGTCCAGTTTTCGCTTTAACAGATCCGGGTTGCAGCAGGTATCCTTGAGGAACCAGAAACGCCCACTGTCGGCGAGATGTTTCAGCAGCTCCGGCGAGATCAGGCGATGGTACGGCGACGGACACTCGTACACACCGAACATCGTCTTGCCACCGTTGCCCCTGTCGATGCCGTCGATCACGCATTCGACATTGCGCTTCCATACATCGTCCCCCTCGCCTGGATTGGCCAAACGGCTCGCTATGAATACGTACGCATCGATCCCCGTATCGATGATGCGCAACGCGTCGTCGATCTGCGTCTGCGCATCG
Organism: uncultured Eubacteriales bacterium; assembly: GCA_964412285.1. Lineage (GTDB taxonomy): Bacteria > Bacillota > Clostridia > Monoglobales > CAYZNM01 > CAYZNM01. The sequence continues at coordinate 2,331 of CAYPOE010000009.1, forward strand.
GGCGCGATGTGTCCCGATGCGATGACCTTGATGTGCGGCGGCGTATGCTGGACGACGAATTTGGCGAGTTCCACGCGCTCGTCTATCGACAGATAAAACATTTCACTCGACTGGCATACGGCGAAGATGCCTGCCACGCCTTGCCTGTCGTACCACTCTATCATGCGTTCGACACCGGGATAGTCGATCTCGTTGCCGTCGGTGTACGGCGTGACCATCGTCGGCCATACGCCGTTGTTGATTGGATTCATCCTGTTCTCTCCTTGAATTTATAGGTATACCATGACAGCTTATATAGATATAGATGGTATACAATGGGATTGCGGATTTGTCTGCAAGAATTCGCACAACACGTACGCGCCGGAATGCGAAATAGCTTTACAAGCAATGGTTTCTCTTATATAATAATATACAACAAAGAAATTCCCCATGAGGTACACGATATGACGAACAGAGAACGCGCGATGGCCGTGCTGTCGCGCACACCTTGCGACCGCGTACCATGGTTTGGCGACATGGATTATTGGTACGGCTCGACCAAACGCAACGGTACATTGCCCGAGAAATATGCGGGCGACGGCTACTTCGAGCTAAATCGCGAGCTTGGCGTAGGGTTTTACCTCTAGGGGTTCGGCCCGTATATCGAGCTGCATGACGGCATCTCATTCGAGACCCACACCGACGGTGACCGCGTGACCCGCATCATGCATACACCCAAGGGGGATCTGCACGAGATCAGCCAGCATCTGCCCACATCAAGCTCGTACGGCTTTATCAAACAGTATGTGGAGGACGCCGACGACCTGCCTGCGTTTCGCGCGTACGTCGAGAGCCTCGCGTACATACCTGCGTCCGTATGAGTCTCAATGGGTGCAATATCTCAAAGATGTAGGCAAGCACTCGTTCATCCACATGGATGGCACGCTCGGTGGACTCATCGCCGACGTCGCCGAAATAGGGTTCGACGTCATCGAAGCCGTCACACCCGCACCCGTAGGCGACATCACGCTCGCCGAAGCGGCGGCATTGGTCGACGGACGTTCCGTCATCTGGGGCGGGATGCCCGGCACGATGTTCACGTCGGCCGTGTTATTTTACGAATCATAACGGAGGAATTATGACCTCGAGAGAGTTAGTCAAAGCTACATTGGAATTTCGCAATACGACGGGCGTCGCGCCCCAACAGCTGTGGGTATTGCCGTGGGCGCACGATCATCACGCCGTCGCGCTCGCCAAAATCAACGAAGACTTCCCAGCCGACATAGTCGGATGCGGCGACGTGATCTACGCCGAGACCGCCAAGGAGACCGGCGACCCCTACGCCGTCGGCACCTACATCGACGCGTGGGGGGCGGTGTTCGATAACATTCACCCCGGCGTCATCGGCGAGGTCAAGCATCCCATCATTGAGGACTGGGACGATACGAGCCGCGTCCACTTCCCGCGCGAATGGCTGAGTTTCGACGTCGAGAGCGCCAACGCGTTCTGCCGCTCGACCGACAAGTTTGTGACGGGCGGCTGCTGTCCGCGCCCGTTCGAGCAGACGCAGTTCCTACGCGGATCCGAAAACCTCTACATCGATTTGGCCGAGAAGCCCGCGGGCATGTTGCGGTTCTTGCGTGAGATGCACGCATTTTATTGCGAACTCGTCGAGAAGTGGTGCCAGACCGAGGTCGACGGCATCAATTTCATGGACGATTGGGGTTCGCAGAATACCCTGCTCATCAGCCCAAAGACATGGGTCGAGATCTTCAAGCCGATGTACAAAGACTACATCGACATCGCGCACAAGTATGGCAAAAAGATCTTCATGCACAGCGACGGCAACACGCTGTCGATGATACCGCACCTGATCGAACTGGGCTTGGATGCGCTCAACACGCAGATCTTCTGCATCGGCGTGGAGAACCTCGCGCAGTTCAAGGGACAGATCACATTCTGGGGTGAGATCGACCGGCAGCATCTGTTGCCCAACGGCACGCTCCAAGACATCGAGAACGCCGTGCGTTTGGTGCGCGATACGCTCTGGGAGAACGGCGGCTGCATCGCGCAGTGCGAGTTCAGTGCGGGCGGCAAGCCCGAGAATGTGCGCAAGGTATTTGAAACATGGGCGACCCTCGGCGGCTGACCCGATGCGCGCCCTGTGGGGCGCGGTACATATCTGTAAATTGCCCCACTTTAGAGTACCCACATTCTGTATATCTGCATATCATATAGCAGAAACAGATAAGGAGTCGACTATGGAATACAACACAAGTTATGGTTTGGGCGCCGCCCTCGCGCAACTGCTGCGACAACTCTGGGAACAACACGTGATGTGGACAAGGTCGTTTATCATCAGTACAATAGAGGATCTGCCCGATCTGCCGTTTGTCACTGACCGACTGATGCGAAACCCGCAGGATATGGCCGATGTACTGCGTCCCGTATACGGCGACCAAAACGCCGACGAATTCAAGGACTTACTGACCGCACACTTGGCGGTCGCAGGTGATTTGGTCAACGCAGTCAAGCGCGGCGACGAAGAAAACGCCAAAGAGCTCGATCAACTCTGGCACGCCAACGCCGATGCGATTGCGGACTTTTTGGCAGGACTCAATCCCGCATGGGACGTCGAAACGTGGAAGCAATTGCTGTACGACCATCTGGACATGATCAAACAAGAGGTGGCAGACCGATTGAGCGGTCAATACGCAGAAGACATCAAACTCTACGACGATATCGAGGACGAGGCATTGCGTATGGCAGACTATATGGCACAGGGCATCAACCGTTATGAAACATCTATCCCAGAAGGGGATCAAGGCGTGAGATCGTATTCGAGCGGTATGCCAACCGCAGGTCAACAAACGGTATATACCGTGAAGGCTGGCGATTCCCTGTGGAAGATCGCCAATCGCTATGGAGTCGGCCTATCCGAACTCATTGCGGCCAATCCGCAGCTCAGAAACCCCGCACTGATCCGTCCTGGAGACCGCATCAACATACCCAGCAAGCCGTCCACGAGGCCACCTACAACACCGCCCACTACACCACCGACTACGCCACCTACAACACCACCCACTACGCCGCCCACCACTCCGCCGACAACATCTGCGGCGAATGAGGATGAGGTCATACGGCTCGTCAACGCCGAACGTGCCAAAGCAGGGTTAGCCCCGTTGCAGAAGAATGCAGAATTGTCGCGGGTTGCGCGCCTGAAGTCCGAGGATATGGCAAACAACGGCTACTTCGCGCATCAATCTCCTACATATGGTTCGCCATCTAATATGATCAGAGACTTTGGCATCCAGTTCAACACGTCGGGCGAAAACATCGCCTACGGGCAGTCCACGCCGGGTGCTGTCATGAACTCGTGGCTGAACTCTCCGGGACACAGGGCCAACATCCTGGGTTCTAACTATACACAGATCGGCGTAGGTCTGGCCAAGAACAACAAAGGCGTCCCCTATTGGACGCAGATGTTCATCGGATAGATTGATTCGGATAGATTGATTTGGGATAGATCTACTTGACTACTTGAAACCCAAACCCAATCATGATATAATACCCCCGTGAACCACGATCGCAATACGCGCGTGGAAAACGGGGGAATTTTATGGATCGTAACGAATGCATCACATCCTGTCTGGCACTACCGTTTATCGAGCTGTACTTCCCATTCGACGACGTGTGGGCAGCCTTGCGCCACATGGTCAATCGGCGGTGTATGGCGTTCGTATACGTGCGCGACGGCGTAGATTATGTCAATCTCAAATGTGACCCCATTCTGGCAGACGACATGCGCCGCCTGTATAGTGGCGTCACGCACGGCTATCATATGAACAAGCGGCACTGGATCACCGTGCGGCTCGACGCCGTACCCGACGATGTGATCGCGGATCTGTTATACCACAGCTTTGACTTGACCAAACCCAAACCCAAACGCAATCATTGAGATGTTGCCGATTCTGTGATGTGATACCCCTACATACGCCCTATCGGTTGACGGCGATCACGATAAACCCGCGTGCGGGTACCTTAGCCGACAGCGTCCGCGCCCGCTGCGACGCGTCCGAACCCGGACTCTGCACGAGTACCTCGAAGGTCTCGTTCTTGCGTACCTGCAACTTGACCGTCGCACTCGGACGCTTGCCGCGGTGTGCGATGACGTAGATGTCCTGTTCGGGTACGCTCCGCCTCAACAGCAGCGTGTCGGCCTTCTCGACAGACAATGCGGCCTCGGCCAGACCATCCAACGCAGGGTATGTCGTGCGGAGTTCAGTCATACGCTGGTAGTGGCGGTTGATGTTGACGTTGAGTACGTTCCACGGGTGCGGCGCGCGATTGAGCGGATCGCCCTCACCCATAAGCCCGACCTCCTCGCCGTAGTAGATGCACGGCGCGCTCGGCAACGTGAACTGTAGCGTGATGGCCAAGAGCGCCAGATCTTCGCGCCCCACGATGTTCAAGAGGCGCGGCGTGTCGTGCGTGACGAGCGACAGCAGCGACGCGGCCAGCGCGTATGGGGGATAGTTTTCAATGATGGACGAGATCGAACCCACAGTATCCACACACGAACGTTGATCCATCACGAACTCGAGGATGGCGTCGCGCATCGGATAATTCATGACGCCGTCGAGCGTCTCGCCGTAGAAGTAATTGCGGAGTTCGCCGTACGTGATCTTGCGCGACGCATCCTCCCAGACCTCGCCGAGCACGAGCGCGTCGGACATTTCCGCCTTGACCGTGCGGCGCAGCGTGCGCAAGAACCCCTGTGGCAACTCATCGGCGACGTCGAGTCGCCAACCGCTGATGCCGCATCCCTGCCACTTGCGAATCACATCCATGATGAAGTCTTGGTACGACGGCGTCTCTTCTTTGACCTCGGGTAGATTGGTGCAGCCCCACCAGCACGCATACTCGTCGGGCGACTGCTTGAATGTGTACCACTCGCGGTACGGCGATTCGTACGACTGATACGCGCCGATGGAGTCATACCGCCCGTACTTGTTGAAGTAGATGCTGTCCGCGCCTGTGTGTGAGAATACGCCGTCGAGTATGATGTGTATGCCGCTCTCTTTGGCTTTGGCACACAGCTCCACAAGGTCATCCTCGTTGCCGAACATGGGGTCGATCTTGGTATAGTCGGCGGTATCATACTTGTGGTTGGAATACGCCTCGAAGATGGGGTTGAGGTAGAGTGCGTTGATACCAAGCGCTTTGAGGTATGGCAACTTGGCCGTAATGCCCTTGAGGTTGCCGCCGTAGAAATCATTCTTCTTGAGTACGCCGTCCTCGTCGCGTTCCATACCGACAGGCTCGTCGATGTTCTTGTGCAGTACGATGTCGGCCGCGTTGGGCTTGGGATTGATGGTGCGCCTAGCGTTGCCGTTGTGGAAGCGGTCGGTCATGATCTGGTAGAACACCGAAGACGCCATCCACTCGGGCGCGGCATACGCCGGATCGTACACCGTGATCTGGAACGACGCAGGCATGTAGTCACAGACCTCGCCCGCTCCGCCGTACTGCGGCCCGTTGTTGCCGTAATATAGCGTGCCGTCGAGCGTATTGACGATGAACATATACCAAATGGGCAACGCACAATCAGGGACGAGGTAGTCATGGCTGAACCGATCGTCGTGCTTTTCCATGAAGTATAAATATTCCTGATGATTATCCCATATGCGCAATGCGACGCTGATCGCGTGGGGTGCATCAATACACAACTTGACCGTCGTACCTGCGGGTACCGCGCCCGTCGGATTACGGTATGTAATATCTCGTGAGTTGTGATAGATTTCCATAAAATAATCTTCCTTTCGCATACATTATACACAATTGCATAGATCGTCTGTGATCCCCTATACTACAAAGTAGGGTAGAACGTTTATACGTCCTACCCAATTTTTATCCTACGTATGCGTTACCATGCACGTAACTTCCAGATTTTTGCGTTATATTCCTCGATCGAACGGTCGGACGAAAAATATCCAGCGGCGGCGACGTTGCGGATCGCCATGCTGTTCCACTTGAGTTTGTTCGCGTAATCCTCTTGGATTCGCTCGTGCGCGTCTGTGTACGACTCGAAGTCGTTGATAACCATGTATGGGTCGACGAACCCGCCGTCGCCGCGCACAATCGAGCTGTACAGATCCATGAACAGCGGCGGTACAGATGCGTCGAACGTACCGTTGACGAGCGCATCCAATGCGCGCTTGATGGCCTCGTTGCTCGCGAGGATCTTGCTGCTGAATTCGTTGCCGAATTGATAGATGTTGGCGACTTCATCCGACGTGAGGCCAAAGATGTAGATGTTTTCGTCGCCGGCCTTTTGCTTGATCTCGACATTCGCGCCGTCGAGCGTACCCAATGTGACCGCGCCGTTGAGCATGAACTTCATGTTACCCGTACCCGACGCCTCTTTGCCCGCCGTCGAGATCTGCTCGCTGATTTCGGTCGCGGCGACGATTTTCTGCGCGATGTGTACGCCGTAGTTCTCGATGAACAGGATGTGAATCTTGCCCTTGATGCGCGTGTCGGTGTTAACCTTGGCCGCGACGGTGTTGATGAGCTTGATGATCATCTTGGCGCGATGGTAGCTCGGCGCCGCCTTGCCGCCGAAGATATACGTCTTGGGATGATACGGCATGTTGGGGTTATCGAGCAACATCTGATACTCATAGATGATGTGCAGGATATTCAGCAGCTGTCGCTTGTACTCGTGGAAGCGCTTGACCTGTGAATCAAAGATTGAGTCGGGATCGATCATGATACCCTGTGTCTCCTTGAGGTACTTGGCGAGCTTCTCTTTATTGCGCTTCTTGATCGCCGCAAATCGCTCCACAAACGACGCATCCTCGGCGTACGGTGCGATCTGCGCAATCAGCGCGGGCTTCTTGACGAAGTCGCCGTCAACAACCTCGGAGATGAGCTGCGACAACTCGTGATTCGTATAGTTGAGCCAACGGCGGTGGTCGATGCCGTTGGTGATCGAGTTGAACTTGAACGGGGTGAGCGCGAAGAAGTCGTTGAAGAGGTCTTTCTTGAGGATCTCGGTGTGCAGTTCGGACACGCCGTTGATGCTGTGGCACGCGTGTATGCAGAGGTTGGCCATATGGATGCGGTTATCCCAGACGATGCCCATACGCGACAGTTTGCCGATGTCGTCACCGTAACGCGCCTTGTTATCCTCATACTGGCGGCGGCTGATCTCGCAGATGATCATGAACACGCGCGGGATGATCGTCTCGAAGATCGACGTAGGCCAAGTCTCGAGCGACTCCGGCATGACAGTGTGATTCGTATATGCGAAGATGCGCGTCACGATGTTCCATGCCTCGTTCCAGCTGAAACCCTCCTCGTCGAGCAAGATGCGCATGAGTTCTGCGATTGCGACAGCGGGGTGGGTGTCATTGATGTGGATCTGGATATAATCGGGCAGTCGACGCAGCGGCAGCTTCTGCTTCTTGAAGTCATTGACAATCCATTGGATCGTCGCCGACGTAAAGAAGTACTGCTGCTTGAGGCGCAGCGTCTTGCCCTCGTAGGTATTGTCGTCGGGATACAGTACTTTCGTCAGTTCCTCGGCGAAGTCAGACCGCCCGTCGGACGGCCGATAGCTGCGGCCGGGTACGTGCATCGCGCCGGGGTCGGCGGAACGCGCACTCCAAAGGCGCATCATGTTGACGTTGTTGATGTCGTAGCCGACGACAGGGATGTCGTACGGCATCGCGAGTACCGTGGTCTCGCCGTGGAGACGGTACTCAATCTTGCTCTCGGTCTGTTTCCAGTCGACGTGCCCCATGAACTTGACCTGCACTTGCTCTTCGGGTCGGGCGATCTCCCAGACGTAGTCGTCCCAGAGCCACGCGTCGGGCAGCTCGATCTGGAAGCCATCACTGATGCGCTGCTGGAACAAGCCGTACTCGTAGCGAATGCCACAGCCGTACGCTTGATAGCGTAGATTGGTCAGCGAGTGTAAATAACATGAAGCCAACCGTCCGAGACCACCGTTGCCGAGGCCTGCATCGGCTTCCTCTTCCTCCAACGTGTTGACGTCGAGGTCGAGTTCGCCGAGGAGCTCGTTGTACTCGTCCATCATGCCCAAGTTCAGGATATTGTTGCCGAGGATGCGCCCGGGCAAGAACTCGAATGACAGATAGTACAGCCGCTTCTGTTCTTTTTTGGTCATATAAACGCGTTCCATGATGCGGTCGCGTACTGTCATCGCAATCGCCTGATAGAGCTGTTTGCGCGATGCGCCGCGCCATGTCTGCGCGAAATATCGTTTGAGCTTGCCCTCTACTTCATTTCTCAGATTGCTCATAATACTCCTTTGATCATTGCAATACTATTTTTATACAGATACAACCGCATCGGTGCCGGACGACGCCGTTTGACCCGGCGTGGGGGCAATGCGTTGGTACAACTCCGCGTACTGTTCGGCCGACCGCGCCCACGAGTAGTCGCACGACATTGCGCGCTGCACCAGCGCGTTCCACTCAGGTTTGTCGGCGTACAGTTCGACAGCCTGGTTGATGACGTAGAGCATGTCGTGCGCGTTGTACGCGAAGAACGTGAAGCCATTGCCTCCGGAAGTGCCGTCGGCACGCTTGTGATATGCCGTGATGGTGTCGCGCAAGCCTCCGACTTCGCGCACGATGGGGATGGACCCGAACGACAGACTGATGAGCTGCCCCAATCCGCACGGCTCGTAAAGCGACGGCATCAAGAATGCGTCGCTACCCGCGTAGATGCGATGCGCGAGCTGATTGTTGAACATGATATTGGCGCTGATGCGTCCGGGGTATTTATACGCGTAGTGGCGGAATAGGTTCTCGTAGTGTGGGTCGCCGGTGCCGAGCAGTGCGATCTGTACGGGCAACTGCATGATCTCGTCGAGTACCCCCTCGACGAGTTCGAGTCCCTTTTGCTTCGACAGTCGCGTGACGAGACCAATCACCATCGCGTCGGGGTTGACCTCTAAACCCAACTGCCGTTGCAACAGTTGCTTGTTTTTCGCTTTACCAGCGGACGCATCGGCGATGCCGAACGGCTTCTCAATGTATGGCGAATGGGTCGGCGAATAGACATTGTAGTCGATGCCGTTGATGATGCCTACGATGTCGCCGCGCGACTGCACCAAGCCCTCGAGCTTCTCGCCGTAGAACGGGTACTTGATCTCCTCGGCGTACGAGGGGCTGACCGTCGTGACCGCGTCGGCATGAACCATGCCACCCTTCATGAAGTTGACCTCGCCGTAAAACTCGATCGAACCGCCACCAAAATACTCGAACGGTATATCGAGCAGATCCCAGACGCTGTCCCACGGGAAGATACCCTGGTACTGTAAGTTGTGTATCGTGTAAACCGTCTTGACGTGGAGACCCTCGATCTTGACCAAGAGCGGCAGCAATCCCGTCTGCCAGTCGTGGCAGTGTAGGATGTCGAAGCCGCCGTACGACTGGTTGGCAAGCATGCTCATCACGGCCTTCTCGAAGTAACAAAAACGCTCGAGGTCATGATTCGTATAGATCGCATCCATACCGAAGTAGTACTCGTTATCGATAAAATAATAAGTAACGCCGTCCTCTTTGAGCGAAAAGACGCCACAGTATTGCTCACGCCAACCCAAATGTACATAATAATACTCGAGCAACGCCATACGGCTGACGTACTCGTCGGGTATACAGCGATACTTGGGCATGACGACAGATACATCGTAACCCATCTTGGCCAACGCCTTGGGCAATGCGCCGAGTACGTCGCCGAGTCCACCCGTTTTAGCGAATGGTTCTACCTCAGCCGAAGCCATTAAGATCCTTTTCATAATACACCTCGTATCAGTTGTCAGTTGTCAGTTGATCCTTGACAAGCAAACGCATATTCACACGATCATGCGCTTGGCGATGACGATGGGATAATTTACGTGACCCAACAGGTTGGTGCCACTCTTGATGATGACCTCTTTGTCGAGTATGACATTTTCGACGGAGCAGCCCGCGTTGACCTCGGTATCCTGCATGATGATCGAAGACTTGACGCGCGCACCCTTGGCGATGCGTACGCCGCGAGAGATGATGCTGTCCTCGACTGTACCCTCAATGACGCAACCGTCGGCGATCATGGAGTTGCCGACGACGGCGTCGGCGCCGTACCGTGTGGGCACTTTGTCTTTGACCTTGGTGTAAATCCTGTCTTCGTCACGGAACAGCGAGCTCTTGACGTCGGGGTCGAGCAACGACATGTTGAAGTTGTAGTACGTGCGGATGTCGTCGATGCGGTACGAGTAGCCGTCGAACTTGTAGCCGTAGATGTCGAGGCTATCCATGTTCTTGGCGAGTAGACCGCGCACAAACTCATGTTCACCGTACGACACGCAGTCCTCGATCAAACGTTCGAGCATCAGGCGCTCCATGATGTACATGTTCATGGAGACGTTCTTGTGCGCCAACCGCTTGGGCTGCGGCAAGATTTCCGTCACGCGCCCTGTCTCATCGAGTCCGATGAGCTTGGAGCGCCGCAACTCATCAGGCAGCAGCGACTTAACCTCTTTATAAATGATCGTGACGTCCGCGCCCTTGGAACGGTGGTAGTCAAGTACCTTTTCGTACTCGATGTTGCAAATTGTGTGGCAGTCCGACAGGATGATGTAACGCTGCCTCGACTTACGGATGTAATCGAGCGCGCCGTAGAGGATGTCGATGCGCCCCTTGTTGACCTGATAGTTGTTGGTCGTATCGATCATGAGCGCGTTGGGCGGCAACAGGAAGAGTCCATGCTGTTTCCTGTTGAGATCCCACGGCTTGCCTGTGCCGATGTGATCCATCAACGATTGATAGTTCATCTGCGTCGTCACGCCTACGTTTATGATGCCCGAATTGACCATGTTTGACAACACAAAGTCGATCATGCGATACCGCCCTGCCAAGGGCAGCGCCGCGAGTGTGCGGTGCATGGTCAGCTCGCCGAGCTTGACGTTCTGATGGTCAGTAAAGATTAATCCCATCGCGTCCTGCATATTGATCCCTCCGCGAATATTGTTGGTGGTTGCTGCTGTTACGAGTACATCGCGTTCATGCCGATCTTGACGCCCGCATCGAGCGTGAGATCGGGGCCGATGAGCGTCAGACCATGGTCGCACATCTCGCTCGGGTAGTTGCCGATGTCCTCTTGCCCGATCTCGATGCGTTCGCCGAGGATCGTATTGTTGGCGATGATGGCCTTATCGATGAGGCAGCCCTCGCCGATTACGACATTGGGCATGATGATCGAGTCACGGACGCGCGCGCCCTTCATGATTGTCACGCCCTCGGAGATCAAAGAGCGTGTGACCTCGCCGTAGATCGTGCAGCCCTCGGTGATGAAGCTGCCGCGCACCTTGGCGCCCTTGGCGATGTAGTGCGGCGTCTTGATGGGATTGCGCGAAAAGATCGTCCAGTTGTTGTCGTAGAGGTCGAACGTGGGATTTTCCGTGAGCAAATCCATATTGGCTTCCCACAGGCTGTAGAGTGTACCGACGTCCTTCCAGTACCCGTCGAACGTGTAGCCGTACATGCGCTCGTGGTTCCCCAGCATAGACGGTATGATGTTCTTGCCGAAATCCTTGACGGACTTGGGGTCGGCTTCATCGGCGATCAGATACTTTCGGAGCGCTTCCCACTTGAAGCAGTAGATGCCCATCGATGCGAGCGTCGACTCGGGTTCCTTGGGCTTCTCGACGAACTTGGTCACGCGCTTATCTTCGTCGATGCTCATGATGCCAAAGCGCGACGCCTCTTCGATCGGCACGTTGATGACGGCGATGGCGGCCGCGGCGTTCTGTTCTTTGCACTGCGTGAGCATCTTGGAATAGTCCATCTTGTAGATGTGATCCGCGCCGAGTACAAGCACATACTCGGGATCGAATCCATCGATGAACGGGATGTTCTGGTATACGGCGTTGGCGCTGCCCTTGTACCATTCGCCGCGTTCGGCGCTCAAGTACGGCGGCAGCACGTATACGCCGCCATCGTTGCGGTCGAGATCCCACGGCGCGCCGTTGCCGATGTAGGTATTGAGTTCGAGCGGCTGATACTGCGTGAGTACGCCGACGGTGTCGATGCCGCTGTGGGTGCAGTTGCTCAATGTAAAATCGATGATGCGGTACTTGCTGCCGTACTGCACGGCGGGCTTGGCCACTTTTGCAGTCAGCGCGCCGAGCCGACTGCCTTGGCCGCCGGCTAAGATCATGGCAATACAATCTCTTTTAGGCATACGATAATACCCCCTTGTAGGGTTGCGACTTTATAAGATGTGAGAACGACGGATGGATCATGCGTCGATCTCGTGTTTGATCAGTTTGATGTAAATCGTCGACAGCGGCGGTACGTCGATCTGCAAGCGATAGCGATAGCCGTCGCACAGGATATGTTCGGCTTTGATGGTTTTGTTGACCATGTGCGTACCACCATACTGTTCATCGTCAGTATTGAGCAATTCGACGTACTCATCGGCATACGGCGCGCCGATGTAGTAACCATAGTACCCGACAGGCGTGAAATTACAAACTACGATGACGTCCGACTTGGCTTTGTCCGTGTCCCGAAGTAGCGAGTCGCCGTGTTCGGACGGCTGGTCGGGCGTGACAGTTTCGGCGTCGGCGTCGGGCGGCTCGATGCGGCGATAGCGTCGCATGAACGCAATCACAGAACGTGACGTATCGTCGGTCTTAATCCAACGAAAGCCATCCCACGAGTCGTCGACCTCGTAGAATGCAGGTTCGTTGCGGTAGTGCTGTATCATGTGGCGCAGACAGAGGTGCAGCTTACCGTGCAATTCAACACCCATCAAGTGCCAGTCGAGCGAATCGTCATCCTTCCATTCGATGAACTGCCCATACTCGCCGCCCATGAACAGGAGTTTCTTGCCCGGCTGCGCGAGCATGTATCCAAAAAACATGCGCAACCCCGCGAACTTCTGCCAGTAATCGCCGGGCATCTTGTCGAGCAGCGAGTGCTTGCCGTGAACGACCTCGTCGTGCGAAAGCGGCAGGATGTAACTCTCATTGAACGCATACATGAGCTGGAATGTGAGCAGATTATGATAATACTTGCGATGGACGGGGTCGAACTTGATGTATTTGAGCAGATCGTTCATCCAACCCATGTTCCATTTGAAGTTGAAGCCCAACCCCCCTTGCGATACGGGGTGCGTGACGCCGTGCCACGCCGTCGACTCCTCTGCGATCATGAGTGCCGACGGGTGCTCTTTGTGTACGGCCGCGTTGAGCTGTCGCACGAACGCGATGCCCTCGAGATTCTCGTTGCCACCGTAGACGTTGGGCAGCCACTGCCCGGGTTCGCGCTGGTAGTCGCGATAGATGATGCCCGACACTGCATCCATGCGCAGACCGTCGATGTGATAGACGTCGAACCAGAACATTGCGTTAGAGATCAGGAACGAGCGCACTTCAGATCGACTGTAGTTGAACGCCTTGGTACCCCAGAGCAGGTGTTCACCGATGCGCGTATCGGCGGGTTCGTAGAGCGCCGTGCCGTCGAAGTTGGAGAGTCCATGCGCATCCTTGGGGAAGTGGGCCGGGACAAAGTCGAGTATGACGCCGAGACCGTTGGCGTGACACGCGTCAACGAACGCCATGAACTCGCGCGGTGTACCATAGCGGGAGGTCAACGAGTAGTAGCCCGTGACCTGATACCCCCACGAGCCGTCGAATGGATGTTCATGCAGCGGCAGAAATTCGATGTGCGTATACCCCATCTGCACGCAGTACGGGATCAACTCGTTCTTGAGATCGGTGTACGAGTAGATGCCATTCTCAACCTTGCGCTTCCATGTGCCTGCGTGTACCTCATAGACGAACATGGGCTTGTGGTATGGCGGCTTGCGATTGCGCAGATAGTCGTAATCCTGCCAGTCGTACGACAGGTCGCAGGTGATCGACGCGGTGTTGGGACGCAGTTCGGAGTGGAACGCATAAGGGTCGGCTTTGTGCAAGCCCTCGCCCGAACGCGTGCGGATGAAGTATTTATACCGCTCTCCAACGTCGAGTTCGTCCACGTGCAACTCGTACACGCCGAACGGGTCGAGGCGATTCATCGAACAAGCGTACGGATCCCAGTTGTTGAAATCGCCAACGAGCGATACGTAGGTCGCATTGGGCGCCCATACCGCAAAATCGTAGCCGGTATCCGTCTTATGCGCGCCGAGGATCTTGTATGCGTGGTAGTTTGTCCCTTCCTGGTGAAGATATAATGCGTTGGTGTCTCGCGGCGACATAGGATCCCCTCTTTCGCGATGTATATATTACATAGTATCACAGGAATCATGCGAATTCATTTGTGTATAAACCACAATGCGCATGGGGTACGATCCGTGCGGCGGCAACGGCCGAGCGGGGTTATGAACGATTCTATTGCGCGATATACGCTTTTATGTTTCCTAATTTATATTATAACAGAGTAAAACGCACATTACAAGCCTTTTTTGTAAATCATATATAATTTCTGAAATAGGGCCTTATATGGCATTGTGGTTACGATTTGCCGATTATAATAAATTCGATTATGTATTATGCATAATACATAATCTCTGGTGTCTGTGGCCGCGTATGAATACAACGAGAAAACAGCATACTATAGAGGGGAAGTGTTTGCATTTTTAGATCTTTTTCAGTCTTAGAGTATAGTGGTATATATGTATGCATATCAACATCGATAAAGTCAAAGTCGCCGCACTCGGCGACCACAATAGCATATCCGTCGTCACCAATGCCGCTAAAGTACAGATTCTGTCGCACGCACTCCAGAGTGTCGTCGCACGACTGTACGGCAGCGCAGCCGCGTTCTCGCACTACGAACATTACAACATCGACGTACACGCGGGTACGCACGGCATCGAGGTACTCAGTCGGAGCCGTCTGCGCGGACCCAATTACCTCGCCGTCGACGTCACCATACCCCAGGACTTCAAGGGTACATTGACCGTCGACGCGCCCAACGGCTCGGTCAGTATGCGCGCCGAGGTAACGCCATCCATGCTCACGGTCAGTTCGCCGAAAACCTTCGGATATCGGGCCATGGCCACGT
>CAYPOE010000009.1:17408-18561 GCA_964412285.1 uncultured Eubacteriales bacterium
GATCATCGCCGACCGCGTCGTTCTGTCGACCAATGCGGGCAACATCACAGCCAACCAGATTTCGGCACAAAAAATCAGCCTCTACACCAAGAGTGGCAACGTCGAGATCAAATCGGCAACGGGCGACCTCACCGCCCACAGCGCATCGGGTCACATCAACGTCGCGCTCTACGAGTGCGTCGCCAACGTCAATCTCCAGAGTACGGGTGGCAACGTCAACCTCAAACTGCCGCAGCACATCGACGCGACGGTCGACGTGCAGTCGCGGCGCGGCGCGATTTCGTGTGAGCAGTGGAATGTCGACACGCGCTTTCGCAGTCACATCATCGAACGCTTGGGTTCGGGCGAACACAGCATCACGGCGCGCAGTACGGCGGGCGCAGTAGGGATACAGTTGGCTGACGACCGTTGACAACCATCAGCCAACGCTGGATCTACGTGATGCGACTGAGCATGATCTCGGTGATGGAACGATTGACCGTGTCGTGCGAGTAGTGCTGATACATGGAACGGCCGGTACCCGTACCGCGTTGTATGGTTACGCGTACCTCGAAGCCTTCGCCGGGCGCGGTTCTGATCATAGCGTCACCGCCGTGCGAACGCGCAATCTCGCGCACGCAGAACAACCCCAAGCGACTGCCCGTATCGGGCGTGATGTTGCAGAGTTCGCCATGTCCCATCGGCTCAAACAGACTATCATCGTAGACGCAACCGTTGCCGTTGTCTTGAACAGTGATGACGACGCGCCCCTGTTCATCCTCGGACAACCCGACGCCGATGCGCAGGGCGGGATTGCCCGGATTGTGCCGGATGGCGTTATCGATGAGGTGCAGCAGACAGTTCTGTATCTTGCGCGCGTCGACGACGGCGCTGCCGTTGGTCAACTTACCGCACGCCTCGATGATCGTTTCGGGTAGCAACAATTTGACCTGTTCGATCAACAGATCTACGAAAGTATTGAGGTCATATGAACCCGGCATCATGTCATTTATATTCGCGTCGATATAGCGCGAAAGACAATAAACCTCACGCAACACACGATCGGCATCACGGGATATGCTGTCGAGTAACTGCTTAATCTGCGGGTCACTATTGCCGCAGAGTGCCGAAATAATGCCGGACGCAGTCTTAATACGCGATAATGGGTCACATA
>CAYPOE010000010.1:0-17753 GCA_964412285.1 uncultured Eubacteriales bacterium
TCCCTTCCAAAACTACGCAACCGCACAAAAACAAGCCACGCAATCAGCGCATGACGCGGTTATGTAATAATCATACCGATTAAAGATGACATCATAAAGTATAAAGCGCTTGCGCTATAGAGTATTTGAATGATGGTGCTGTATGCGTATAAACTTATGTAAGTATATCTATTTGAATTATGCTGGCTTGAATCGTATTTATTAAAAATATGCAGCAGATTCATGCGAATATTTCACAAAATAAAATGCAGCCATATTATGCGACTTCTATGCATAATATGGCTGTTCTTCACCCGAACATCAATTTCACCAACACACCGCCGAGTGCCGTCCCCACAAACGCCATCACGCCAAGGACGATGTTCATCTTGACGTTGAGTCTGGCAAACTCCACGTTGCCCTGCGATAAGCGGGATTCTATACTGCGGCGATGCTCAGAGCATTCGATGTGCGTCACATATTCGCCCATCACCACTTCCCCCTATCTGTAGGATTATTGAGTATCCCAATAACCGTACAGGCTTCGATCAGCACTGTGCCGATGATCCGTATGTTGTCCGAAAGTGTAGGCATAAACATGCCAGCGATGATCAATATTTGCGACAGCAATGCCATCCACACCACAGGACTCCGAAATCGATTCTGCATAGGTTTACCCCCTGTTGATCTCACCACCACACCACACTGTTGATGCGTCGCGCACTGGTTATATAGTCCACGCCACCCACGCGCATACACGTACTCCCGCCGCCGTCGAGCGTAATCGCCGCATCGCATCCGAGCTGTCGCATGAGCCGTCCGCCGTTCTGCGCACTGATCGCCTTGTGGCACACGATCACGGCGAGATTCTTGTCGCTGATCAGTCCGATCATACTGCGCGCCGCAGTACGCGCTACGTCGGCGTAAGTTCCGACAAACCCTTCATCCATCTGCTGATATGGCAGTATGCTCATGCCTGACACGGCCATGCGCAAGTCGTTGCACTGATTCTGCACGACTACATCATCGACAGGCATGATCAACGACCGACCGTCATCGTAGAGCAGCAATGTACCCATGGCCGTACCGTGCGTCGCCACGTTCGATAGCACCTTGCCGTCGTCAACCAATATCCCCGCAGGATACGTCGCTCCATCCAGTTGTACACCAAAGTATCCTGCGTTAACGTAGTTTGCATACGGCTTTGTCGCACTGTCGATGATGCTGCAATGCAGCATCATCGGGTTGAGTACGACAGCCGTGTAGTCTTTGGCATGAATCACAGATACATCGCCTGCCGCATCCGTTGTATCAGTTGCGCGCACTTGATCGATCGTAAATCTATGGAGCGGGAAGTATCTGCCCGGACACGCTGTCGCGTTCCATGCCTTGTGCCCGTCGATGCGCCGGATCGTCGGCACGCGCTGTATGAGCCACCGACACAACTCCATCACTGCATCGTGCTGCGCCTTAGGCATGGTGAAAGGCGACTTGTCATAGTCGCCTTGGCACCCGATGCTAATGATATGCCCGTTCTGATTCTCTACCCCTGCGCCGAGGCACAGGCCTCTGCCTTCGTACACGTCGCCGTTGAGTCCGACCCAGTAGTTGTACCCAATCGCTCGCCACCCCTGCGCGATATGCCAGCTCTCGACCGTCTTGACGTCGGCTGTAGCGTGCGCCATATGGTGTAGCGCGATCGCGTCGATGCTTGCCAGTGTGAGCGGCTGTAACGGTTCCTTGATGATCTGATTTGGGATTTTCAGGATATTCATACCGCCACCCCCGCCCATTCTGTGCGAGATTCGCCATTGCCGCGAACGTTGCAGATTTGCGTCATCGTTACCCCCTTAAATGTAGCACAGACGCGCGCCGAAATTGGTTGGAGCTATAGAATTCGTGAGTCCCCTTAAAAGAAAAATGCCCGCCCCGGTTGTTCCGTGGTTGGATCCGCCAACAACCATAAAAGCCGACTGCACAATGGCGCTTGTGTCGCAATAATGGGTTGTGGCAGAACCGTAAGCGCCCGCACGTATCAACGCTCCGCACGCGTTTGTCGATTGGGTATACTGTGTATATCCATCTACATCAGCGGTTGCCAGTTTTCCATTGTTGTGGTACCCTGCGCCTGTATCATTAAAACTTTTGTAAGCGCTCAACGCTTCGTATGCGGAATTGATATAAAGCCCGTCAGCATACACGGCCACGTTGCCCCATAAATCCTCTATTCCAAAACATTTCATTTGCTCGATACCAGATTGGGTACCGTAATACATGCCGTTTTTATTTGTATTACCCGTCATTGCAAATTGCAGCGAAGTGGTATTACCCTGCCCTATTGCCATTTGGCTGTTTCTATTCCCGAATCTAATCAAGTACAGTACGTGGAGATAACGCATAATGCCCCACGTCAATTGTTGAAATCCCATGCCATTGGCTTGTGCGTAATTGCGCGCAGTGCCGATCGTGATGTTGGTGGTAGGCATTTTGCCACTCAACGACCGCAACGACGTACCGTCATACCAACCCAAATATGCGCCTACGTAAAATTTGGATCTGTCGCCCACTGCATTGCGCGATACAGCGTCGTAGCAGAATCCCGGCTTGGAATGTTGTGCAGTCAGTCGCCATTCGGGTTTATTCAACGTCGGCGATGCGAACTGGAATCCCGCGTGCGGATGCTCGACCATCACGTTGATCAAATACTCGCCGTCGGTACCCGTCGTAATGTAGTTGGTAACGTCCATGCCGTCTACATCGCGCGTATAATCATTGGGATTAAGATACGCAATAACCTCGGGCGGCGTGTCGTCTCCGCGCTTATATCGTTGCAAACACGGCCTAATATCCTTGTATATCGGCATTGTATCCCAAGCCGAACTGCCCTTGACCATACCCACGGCGTCGTCTATATAGGTGACAGCAGTCAGCGGGTCGCTGTTGGTCTCGTCTATTGCTACACCATAGGTCTTGTAAGAAGGCAACAGAATCGGACTTCCGGCATTGAAGGTCAAACTGCTACCCACGCCGCCGAATACCAAAACATTGCCTCGAATATTCGTCTGCGGCTTTGCCGTTCGCGCCTCGAATGTGATGGTGTTATTCACGGGATCTCGCGCAATGATGCCGCTCGACATCCACGCATTCAAATCCGCCGCAGTCGCCGACGGCGTGACGAGAATATTGTTGGATTTAGTCAGATTGCGAATGGTAACCGTCTGCGTATAGGGTTCGCTAGTATCCTCCCACGCATCGGCGTATAAGAGGATCGTTTCAGCCACAGAACCGTCTTGGATCTCTCCACGCAAATCCGCCAGCATCGTATCCACTTGCGCTTTGGTATACTTCGCACCGCTGCTGCCCACGAAATCGAAGTCTGTGCCGTTCCAGCGATAATACGTCTCCGCATCGTCATACGTTTCATCCGACAACACTTTGATGATGTTGCCACTCTGCAATACCGTTGTATTGTACGCGTCTAACGCCACTCGCGTGGCAACTACGTCCGTTACATCGGACTTGGCGTTGATCGCGTCGATCTGTCCCTGTAATCCGGCGTTGATCTGTGTCTGTGTGACTTCTTCGCCTTGGATTGTGGACACGACGTCATCCGTTGTAATTGGTCCGAGGTATCCGCCGCCATCTCCGCCGACAGGATCAGCCCATTTTGTATCGTAATCTGCGCCGCTTGCCTTGGTCAACACTTGACCGGTCACGCCGCCTGCCGGTACGCCTACGCCGTCTGCGCCTTGTTCGCCTTTTTCACCTTTTTCACCCTTTCCACACTGCGAGCCTTGTGAACCAGTGGATCCTATATTCTGAAATATTACTACAGACTGTCCGTTTTTTCTCATTCCAGTATCCTCTCATGACGATCTATCGTCGCGGTGATATAGTCATTTTCATCCCAACCAATCTGCCTTGAATAAACGGCCGTATCGATGAAAGAAACGAAAACGACTTTTGTAGATTTTTGAGTGCGACGAGCATAAACTCGCCCGCATCTCTGTTGATGATGCCGCTGAGTGAGCGACTGCAATGCCTCTTTCGTAATCTGCCTCGGGATGTGTTGAATTTACATAATATCACCCCCTTATCTCGACGCAATCATATCGACGTAATCGACAATGCCGTTATGTTGTTGCCCGTATACGTCTTACCCTCGACATTTGGCGGCGATGTGATCTGCGCCCCCATGCCCGTAGATACGGCGCACCCGCTGATGTGACAGCCGATATTGGACGATGTGCCTATGTTGATGCCGTGTACATCGGTGGGCGTAGTGTTGTAGCCGGCTTTGGCTATGCGCGGGCATATGCAATTTTGAATCAGCAGAAAAGAGCCGCTGTAAAGCAAACTGCCCAAAAAGCCATAAGCGTCTGTACCCGTCGGCGTATAACCCAGTCCCACGCAGTCTATGCACGTAGCCGTGGCGTTATATTGAAATCCAAAGCCTGCTGCGTAAGCCCCGACGCCCGTTCCATGGCAATTCACATAATGGCCTCCTTGTCCGCCAAACCCATAGGAAACCGAATTGCCCTCCCCGTTCCCAACACAATTGACAAAACGTCCTTTGGCGCTCGAGAAACCCGCAGTATATCCATTGGATCCCTTGCCCGTGCCTCTGCAATTGATATAGTGGCCATTGCCGCTGAAACCGTACGCCTCGTAATTGATCGCACTGCCGATGCAATCGATATAGTGACCATCGCCGCGGAAGCCATAGCTCGCCCGACGACTTGCAGTCGTTCCTCGCGCAATGCCGTTGCAGTTGATGTAGTAACCGTTGCCGTTGAAGGCGTCCGAGAATCCGTCCGCTTCTATGTCGCATTTGCACGCATGATGATAGATATTTTGATTGGCGACGACCGCGGTCTTTACATATACCGTCCATCCGGGCTGATTCTTCAATGTAGGCAGCACTGCCCCGCTCCAGTCGATCTGTACGCTCGCGCCGCGGTCAACGGTATTGGCGAAGTAAAAGTAGCTTGTGTTCGGTAGACTCGGGCTCGCCGTCAAACCCACCTCTCCCGCAATCACCAACTTCATCGTCAACGCCGTCGTACCTGCATATATGCCTCCGGCATTGAGAAAGTCGTTGACCATATTGGATATGGTCACGTTGTCGTTGACGCCCGTACAATTGTAGAGGAAAGATATGCTGTCGCCCGCCTGCCCGCGTGGAATCCCAAAATCCAGGATCAAGTCGGTATCCGTGCCGACGTTGGCAACATACGCCGTTTGATCCGGCTGCAACATTGTCACACTGCCGAGATGCACAGTGAGGGCTGGATCCCCCTTGGGGCCTTGTGCGCCTACATCCCCTTTTTCGCCGCGTGGGATCCCAAAGTCCAAGATCAAGTCGGTATCCGTGCCGACGTTGGCAACATACGCCGTTTGATCCGGCTGCAACATCGCCATACTGCCGAGATGCACAGTGAGGGCTGGATCCCCCTTGGGGCCTTGTTCGCCCTTTTCACCCTGCGGACCGCGCGGGCCTATGGCTGCGACCGTCGTATTGAAGCCAACGGATTGATCCTGTACAGTAGAAACGAATTGCCCAATTTCTGTCATGACAACACCTTTTTGTTGTACCCTACGGTTACGATGGTGGGTTTGCCGTCGACGTCTGTTGCGATGGGATTGCTCACGATGACGCCCCCGGTAAACAGCAGGAGCTTCATCTGTATCGTTACATGCTTGCCTGCTGCGAGTCTCAATGTATCGGCTTGTGACAACTCGACCCTGACTACATGACCCACCCGATCTGTATATGGCACGAATTTACCCAACACTTCTTTTCCGTCCTGCGCGTACGACACGACTACTTCTTGGATTTCATCCGCCGCATACGGCACATTGAACACATGCGTGGCTGTACTACCCTGTTGTATTACCATATTTATCTACCTCGTTCGCGTACCTCGAAAGTCGCCTGTAATACGTGATGGCCGCCACCCGCGCCTTATGCATTCCGCAGATCGACTTGATATGCCGATCAGGCGTACCTGTCATCTGATAGTTGTACGCGCTGCACCATGCGCATCCCCCACCATATTCGCAGTCGTAGCACTCGTCGTCCATCTGACTCCTACGCGTAACCCCATCTAACATACGCATGGTATTGGCATGTTCAGGCGACACGCCGACGCCGCTCGTATCGCCGATCACAATCGGCGTCGCTTCTTCTCCGAGCGACGACTTCATGTAGCGGATGCACGGATACACCATGCCCATATGATCGAGCGCCAACATCTTCCCCGTACCGCCGCACCAGTTGCCCTCCATCCTTGAAGGCTCCCCCGCGTATGTGTCGAACAGACTGCACGACAGCGCATCCTCGAGCCCGCCCCGCACGACGTAATTGGCAATCCGTATCATCTGTTCATACAACACGAGCGGGTGTATTTCGTCGTCCCACACATCTTCGAATACGCAGTTGGCGTTGATCTCCGTAAAGCCGAGTTCGACCATATGGACGAACGCATCATACAGCATACCGACGTTCTCGGGCGCAATCGTGATCTTGGTACCGAGGGAGCCATGATGCTGCATGTAATGTCTGCACGCAGAGGCGACGGTATCATAACTGCCGTTGCCGCACGCATCCACCCTGCACGCGTCATGCAGCGCCTTGTGTCCGTCGAGTGTGATGGAGAGCGACAGTCGGCCCCTATATTTCTGTATGAACCGCTGCACGGGCTGCGTGAAGTACAACATACCGTTTGTAGACAAGCTGATCCTATGATGCACAGCCCATCTGTGTCGCAGCGCAATGGCTTTGTCATAGAAATAGTCTATGATGCGTTCCATGAGTCCCACTTCAAGCAGCGGCTCCCCGCCGATGAACTCGAGTATTATGGCGTACGCCTCGCGCTCATTCACCCACGCACTGCCCTCTGCATCCATGCGAAAGAGTGTATCGATGAACGCGGCGGCGACAGAAAAGTCCATCGCCGCCGCACTCTTGCATATCTGATAGCAGTATGAGCATCGCAGGTTGCAGTCCTCCGTCACTTGAAACGTCACGCTCTTGGCGCCGCCGCCGTAGTGATGACTGATGAAGTCATTGTAGTTCGGCTGCCGTCTACGCATCGTATACCTCGAGCGTCAGCGTATGATCGATGAACGACACCCGCGCGTGATCGTATCGTCCCCCCTTGTAATAGCAACCCGCGAGCGTATCGAGCGCGATGTTGTACGCCGCATATGCCTGTCGATACTGTCCCATGAAGTAGTCGAGTGTGTCGTTGCCCTGATCTGTCACTGCAATGTTGTCCACGACCTCGCGCATGGCCATATACTCGTAGTACATGCGCTGTACGCTGTCGCATTGTTCCTGCGTAATCGTATAGATGTGATTCATATCGCATCGTCCCCCATCAATATCCCATGTTCCCGTTGTGGCATCCACCCGAACATCCGCCCGTGCAGTTGGAACCGCAAACGGCTGTGCAGGCATTCATGCATGTTCCGGTGCATGTGGTATAGCATTGAGAGCCGCATCCCGAAGCCGCGCACTGGCTGACACACAGACTCAAGCAGCCATTCACGCACGACCCCCCACACCCACCTGCGCAACTCCCCGAACACGTATTCAAACAGCCCGAGCATCCACCCGAACACCCGCCCGAACAGCTCCCTTTGCACGTCGTCGTACACTGCGTCACGCAAAGGCCGCTGCACAGGTTCGCACAGTCGCTGTTCGACGTGCTGTTTCGCGGTTTGGCTTCGAGCGCGGCCAATTGCGCGCTGATCGCGACGAGTTGCTTGATCGCATCCGTCGTCGTCACGGGCGAAGCCTGTTGTTTAACCGCGTTGATGGGTTCGATCGACTTGTTGAGATGCTCGGTCAACACCTTGACGTCCGTATTCGGCGTCACTGCAAAGTCATACGCCGTCCCCGCGTACGCCGTCATCGAGCCGTTGCCGTTGCGCCGCAGCATCTCCGCTCTCACGCGATTCTTGAGCGCAATGAACTCGCTTGCGAGGATCTTGTCATTCATCGCCGTTCCCGATCTCGGGCAATGCCGCACCGTCTAAACTGCGCAGCGCATCGCGTATCTCGACGAGCTTGTCGATGTGCGTATGCTCCATCAGCAATGCGGAGAGATAACGGCGGTAGTACTCGCGTCGGACGCCGACGTCGGCAGCTTCGGCCTTGTGGCGCATCGCCGCGAACTCCGCCGCATTCAGTATCACAGGCTGCATCATCAAACCGAGCAGCCCTGCGTCCGCCTGTATCCCGGCCTGTCCTAACGCAGCCGAAACCGCCGCCGCGTATACGCTCGGATTCATGCCCACTTCGGTATGTTTGCCTGCAAACATACCGACGAGGTTGGCCACGAACAACTGCGCGCGCTCGGGCAGTTCCGTCGCAATCGCGCCTGTCGTACGGTTTTTGATGCCCTCCAATACGTCTACTGCATATTCCTCTACTGTAATCACAATTACCCTCCTAAATTCTCTACTATTTCGCTCAATGTCGGTTCTCGCTTGCCTACGGTTACATACGTCTGCTCACCGCCGTTCTCATACACGCGCGTGACTTCTGTAATGCGTAGATCCAGCGCCGTATCCATGTACGGCACTCGCACCGTACATATATCCCCTACCTCGAAGTCGACGCGGTACGTCATGCCATGCGTGGGAATCAGCTTACCGTCGATGGCGTCGATATACGCGTGTTTGCACAACGTCTCTCGACCTTTTTGCAGCATGGCATTGTGATACGTCGCATTATCGACAGCGCGGATCTGCCGCGCGATATTCACCTTGACCGCGCGTCGCGGCACGCCGCTGGGTACCGCGTCGACCGTTGCGACGACGAGGTTGTCGACGGTATCGCGCCCCACGATATACGCATAGTTGTAGTACTGTTGGCTGCTACGCACATAAGACATGCTGTGTATATTGGCGAAGTAGTCGCTGAATATCACAGGGTTATGCACGCTCTGCCCTTCAGTCAGATCGCGCCCTTGCCCCACCTCAAACCGCACGGCATTGTTGTCGAAATCGTAGCGCAGACGCGGAGTCAACCCTTCACCTCGGGCTACATCCGTGATGGTCTCATAGAGGTTATCGTACTCCACCTCGCGCGTGACGGCGCCGCCATACCCATGCGCCGTGCCGAATGTCACGCCGCCCAAACTGCCGTACTGCTGCGTCAACTGTAGGATCAATGTCTCGGCATTGTCCGCAAATACGGTCGAAGTCGCAATGAGATCGCGTCGATACGCGCCGAGCAGCATACGTCCCGACACATCGATGCGCTCTCCGTCGGCGTTGCGTTCGTACGACACGCGCTCGATGAGTCCGATGTTGTCGTCATCCGATACCGTGATGTACACCGCGTCGCGCACGAGTGCCGCATCGCGCGTCAGGCAGAGCAGCGTGAAGTCGCCCGCCTCGGCGTATCGCGCCGTCCACTGCAACGAGATGAAGTCCGACAGCGGCGCGCCGAGCATCTCGAAGTCTT
Source organism: uncultured Eubacteriales bacterium (assembly GCA_964412285.1). Classification (GTDB taxonomy): domain Bacteria; phylum Bacillota; class Clostridia; order Monoglobales; family CAYZNM01; genus CAYZNM01. The sequence continues at coordinate 9,458 of CAYPOE010000010.1, forward strand.
TGTCCAACAGATAAATGTTGATCATGCTAACACACCAACACCGTCACCCGGTCGCCGTCCACGGCAACAACTTTGCCGATCGCAGTACGTATCGTCGCGGCATTATTCGTCATCGCGCGTCCGCGCTCGTACGATGCGACGAGTACATCCCCGACGCGTACCTCCCCCGCAGTCTGGACTTCTACGCGTCCGCAGAGTGCGACGGGCGCGCCGTCTTTATCCGCGCCGAGTAAGTATCCGTAACTATCAGATACCACGCCGACGACGCGCGCATCGTTGGCCTCGACGCAGGCCCTGCACACGCCGTCGTCCCCCATGCACAGCACAGTGCCCGCCGGATACGCCTGATCTGTCTCGAACACCTCGGCAATGTCGTTGTACACCGCGCCGATCACGCGCGTCGCGCGCAGGTATCCGCTGTAGTTGAGCATACGCGTACCCGTCGGCACGGGCGTATCGCCGTAGTAGAACGTCCCATCGACGTTGTACGTGCTGCTCGTATACAGTCCGCGATTGCCCACGAGCGACGACCATCCGCAGTAGGACGGATTGTCACGCAGATCCGTCACCACGGCCGCATTGGGCGTAACGCTCGCCGTACTGATCTTGACGCTCGCAATGGCCAGGTCGTATACGTCGTTGTTGCGCGTGATACTCGGTGCCACTGGCTCGGAGATATACGTTTCGTTGCCCTCTATCGCATATATCGAAATGTCGCGCGTCACATAATTGAGCCGCAGCGCGACGATCACGACGCGCGACGACAGCGGGGCCGCGTCGGCCAGTGCAATGGTATGCACGTCGGCCTCGTTGACGGGATATACATGGAGTAGTCGCCCATTGATCCACGCGACCCCAGGCTCGACCTGGAGCGTATTGCCGCTATGCACGCTGACTTTGAACTCGCTCCCCGTCACGAACACGATGCCGTTTGTAAATATACTGCCAAAGAACCGCGCCATGAACGCGCTATCCTTGGCGCGGTCAAACACGGGATAGCCGTATTCATCTGTACCGATCTGCTCACTATCAAAGAACCCGTATTCCGTGATCATATCTTCTCCTATATCATCAATCCCAGATACAACGGCGTATAATAGAGATACACGTCGAGATTGGCCATATTGAGCGCCGCATCATACTCGAGCGTGTTGTCGCCCACATCCAGCAGGAGTGTCGTTGACGCGCGATTGATGTATCGATAGACGTTGCTGCCGTTGAGCGTAATCCCCTGCGTACGCGGCCGCGTATCAATCTCGAGCACATCCCCCTGCGTCATCACGAACGGCCGCGCCTCCGTACCCATCGTCACACATCCGCCGTTGGTCACATTGGAGAAGCTCGGGTTACGCACCTCGCCGCGTTCGGCGATGAATCGCACCAAGACGCCCGCCATCGCGTCGCCGTCGTTCGCGAATACATCGCGCTGCCTGTACGTGCGGTACGCGACCGTCTTGCCGTTGCGCAGGGCGTGCAGCGCCAGCGGGAATGCAAACAGCGGCGTCACGCCTGCGAGGTTTTTACCAAAGTCGCTGAGTCCGCGAAAGAACGGCTCGGCACAATACAGCGTCAACTCGATCCCGTACAGGCTCCAGAGCGTCTTACGCGATACGATGCGCAGGCTCTCCACGCTGTAGTCGATCATGGCATTCATCTGGCTGCTCCACACCGTGAGTCTACCGCCGCGTTTGGGATTGAAGAAACGCAGTACCTGTCTACGCAATCGTTCGTCCTGTGGCACGATGGTAAATATCACCTCGATGATTCGCGCCGACAATCGTCGCCCCGTCAGATACGTACCGTCGAGCTGTGCATTCTCGATACTCGTGAGCTGTACCGCCGCCGACTCCAACCCACGCACGGTGTTGACGGGCAACTCCGCACACCCCGAACCCATGCGCAACACCTCGCCGTCACTCTCGAACTCGAGCGTCAGCCACTTATCCATAGCCACTTCGCATACCTTCCCCTCATACTATTCACCATTCACTATTTATTCGCCACAGTTTACGGCTACTCCGTATCGTTCACCGCCGTCGCGTCATCTCGGCCGACGCCCTGCGCAACGCGCGCGCGACTTCGTACGGCGACTTGGGCGTTTCGGCAAAGTGTACGTGTTGTGTCACATGCACGGCGCCGTCTGCCCCACCCTTATCGCGCTCGTTCGCACTCGTCTCGCGCTGCGCGATATTCACCGACGCACGCACATCGCCGCTGACGATCACGCGTTCGACCGCGCGTCCGATGGCCTCGGCGTTGCGTTCGTATACCTCGCGCAACTCATCGCTCACGCCTTTGCTCACCGCTGCGACGATGGCCTCGGTATCCGCAGCCGCGCGATCCTCGGCACGTATACCGCGTTTCTGGCCATCACCGCCGGACGCATACCGCGCGCGCTCTGCTTCCGAAGTACGGCCGCGCCCAACGCCCAACCATCGTCCGACGATGTCGCCGAGCCGCGCCATCACGCCTTTGCTTCGACCACTCATGCGCCCACCGCGTCGGTCGGCGCAAACGTCAGTGTCTGCGCATCAAACGTCCCCACCGTCGCGTCTCCGATGAAGTTGAGCGTGAAGTCGATCGTCAGATCCTCGCCGCCCTTGCCGCCGTATCGGTCGATCTGCACCGACACCGTCTGCCGCTCCGCTTGGTATACGCCCTCTTGCCCCGCGTCGCAGTACGTATAGACATTGACGATCTCCGTTCGCGACGCCGCCCCCGTCAGTCGTTTGCGGCGGATGTTGTCGATGAACGCAAACACCGCATCGCCCGCGAACGCCTTGGCCGTGACTGCGGCCGTCGTCTTGTAGCTGCTGATTTCGACGCTCGCCGTCGCCTCGTGGATATACGTCTCCGACGTCGACTCGCCATTATACGTGACAGACATCTCGGTCACACCGTTGCCGAGCAGCGCATACGCCGCCTCTCCGTCGGTCGACACGTTGATGTACGTCAAAAATTCTTTGCGCCTGATCTTACCCAGCATCACTCTATCCTCACTTTCACCACAATCTCTATCGTGCCATCCGCTTGGTATGTGCGCGCATTGAGCGCGTCACACGTCACGCGCGGCAACGCCGTCACGCGCACGCGCTCGACCCGACAGCTGCGTGCGTCCACGTCGTACATCCCCGACAACACGTCGAGTGCCTGATACAGCAACGTACCGTCGCCCACATGCTCGACTGCGTGCAGCGTAAACGGCAACGACATACGCACCGTGCCTGCGATGTCCTCCTCGACGGCCAGTCCATCTTGCCGCCACTCGAACCCCAATCCCACCGTATCGTTGCGCGGTATCATGCACAGCTCTACGCCCAACACATCGCGCAGCACTTCGCACACCATACCAAACGCGTCCGCCAAATACCCGACCATAGTTATACTCCGTAGATCGCCAGATGGTGCGCGGTAACACCGTCGGCATGGTTCACGACGCGGTACGACTTAACCGTGTACCATTCGCGCGCCCGAATGACGTCGCCGACCTGTTCGCGCGTACACACGCCGTCACCCAACTCGTCGCGCGGCACGATGCCGTTGATCCATATATCGCCGTTGTGTCCGACTGCAAAATATCGGTCGCGCACGCCGGCGTCGAGCGCACACCACTCGTTGTACGCGATCACCGATCTCACGTCCCCTTCTGGATGTTGGATCCCTGTGATCCGCGAATACTCGATATCGACGATGAGCGCAGATTTCCCCTCGTATTCGGCGCGCACCGCACCGCCGTCCAACGCCTTGCCCGTACCGATGAATACGGAGTGCAGATATGACGCCACAAAACCGCCATCCCGCATCGCGGTCAGATACGTCGCGCACGCATTCAAAAATCGTCTATTGATCATGCCCTATCCCCATACGGCCCGCCACGGCACAACGCCGTGGCGGACTCACGCCTACACCCAACTGCTCGCCACAAATCCGCGGCAAAGGATCACTGTCACCGCGTCGCAACGCTCCGTCGGCTTATCGTAGTTCTCGGCATACGACTCGAGCCGCACGCCGCGCACCGCACCGCGTCCGCCTTCGCGATGATACAACGTGATCTGCATCGCCAACGCGTCGGCGATACACGCGCGTTCCTCGGCCGAATAACACTCGGGCTTGCGCAACCGCCACTGTCCGATCAATGCCGCGAGCTTGCGTTCGACGAGCGCCGCACACATTGGCTCATACACGGCAAACGCCGCTTCGTCAATGTCAGCGGCGTGCGGATATGTCTTATACTCGGTCAGCGTCATGCGCCTTCACCCGCGTATTCACCCGCACCCTCGGCGGGATTTGCAGTCATCACGACCATCTTATCGGGACGCGTGACCTTCGCGCCAAACACGTGCAGACCCTTCACGGCGTCGGCGAAACGCTTCTCCAAACGATAATGCTCCGTGCGCAGGATCTGCTCGGCATAGCTCCACGCCCCTGGATACCCGGCAATGACTTTGAACGCGTTGCCGTTGTCGTTGGGTACGTTGTTGGACACATAGATGTTGAATCCACTTGCCGTACCGATATAGCCGTTGCCCAACGTCTCGCGCGCCGTATCCGAACCGCCGACGAACATGTCGTTCATGAGCAGCAGACCATGGAACCACGGCGGTACCACGATGAACCGCCCGTCATGTGGCACATTCTGGCTGTCGAGCATGACTTTGGCGTCGACGATCGCCTTATAGGCCGAAGTCGGGCCCAGCGTCAGCGGCGCGGCGTCGGTACCCAACGTATTGGCAATATCCGTATGCAGCCCCGCCAGATACACATCGACCGCATTCGACAACGCATACGCCGACTCTACGAGCGCCTGCTCCATGAGCTTGGGATACGACCGTACGTTATCCACGTCGTCGATCTGGAAGTTAAACGCGTTGGCCTGATCGATCTTGAGTTCTTTTTGCGACAGATCAAGCAGTTGCGGCGCGGCGATGTCTGTATTGGGCGTGTACGTCGTCAGCGTGATCGGCTGTAACGTATTGATCTTGACCGTATCGCCGCAATTCTGAATATCCCCCTCATAATCGCGATTCGTAAGGTTCGCATATACCGCCTGATTCTGCAATTCCTGTAACAACAAGCTGCCCCATACTTTGGGCGCGAAATCTGATAATGCCATACCGTTCTCCTCTCTATGATATAAACAGTGCGACAACGCATACAGCGCCGTCCAATCCCAATAACAACATAGCATTGCCCCATAAAAAATACCCCGCACGCATTGCGCACGAGGTACTTATTTAATCCTACCCTCAACCATCGCATTCAGGATCTCGGCTCGGTTCTCTTTCAGCCACTGAGTATTCCCCTTGTTACGATTGTAACTGAGCTGCGTCACGCCGACTTCGCCGCCCTCGCCGTGCGCACCGCCTGTCGATACGCGTTTCCCCTTGCCTGTCGTCACGCCCATCATACCGATGACTTCTTTGACCGCCGCATCGACGTCCGTCATCTCCTCGATCAGACCGCGCGCCATCTTGGCGATCACCTCACTGCGATCACCGCCGCCCGCGCGGATCGCCGCGCGCAGCAGCGACTCATCCGTAACCTCGGGCATACTACCCATCATCTCTTGCTCTGGATTCATACCGCATACCTCCTCCAAAATATATGCTCACCCGCATAGTGCGGGATGCAGCCCATGCCATACCATGGTACAATGATTGCGCCATCACTCGATCCCGTACTTCTGCCGGAACTCTTCACGATCCAGCACGCCCGCGTTGTACAGCGCAAGATCGCGCTCCATCAAGCTGCGCTTATCCTCGACGATGCCGTCGTCAAAGACCACCTGAATATCGCAGAGTTCGTCGTACCCATGCCCGACGATATACTTCCCTGCCCAGAGCGTCGCGCGCAACACGGCCTTGAGGCTATTCTCGATCAGGATATTGTGCTTCTGTATATTTCGGTACAGCGTCGCATTCTCGGAGATGATCTGCGTCGCCGTCGCCACAGCCCCGCGGTCGAACGTATAGTGCCGTTCACCCAAACCCGTCATCATCGACAGATAATTGAGCATCGCCTGCACGCCGCGTTCATTTTCGTCGACGCGCAGCGATGGGTTGAACTCGTGGATCAACTCACTCGTGCCGTCGGAGTCCGTGCCAATATACGTAAACAGCGTCTGTTCATAATCCTGTGGCGCAACCGCCGTACGCTGGCCATCCTCGGACAGGATCACGCCCATCAGATCTTGCTTCATGAAGACCATCTTGCGCCCGAGCTGGAAATCCACACAAAAGTTATGGAATGCCAAGTCGACGGCCTTGAGGTTATCGATGGCGTTTGCAAACATCGACACCCCGAACGGTGCAGTCGTAAACTGGTTGGTAATGTTGAGCTTGAAGATGGCGAACATAGGCAACATACTGTGCGTATGGATCTCCGCGCTCATACCCTCGGGCAGCGGCGCATCCACGAGCTTATCCTTGCGCATCAAACAGTATCGGTTGCGGATCACATATCCATCGTCCTCAATCGTATGCAATTCGATATACATATGCGGCGCGCCGCCATGGTACACGATCGAGCAGAACGCCGCCTCGGTGATCTGATCACTCTCCCACGATAGCGGCACAATCCCAGGCATCGACACATACTCATACCGCACCGCACCGCCGCACAGCTCACCCTGAATCTCTTCTGCGCCGTGTATGCGCAGCACGATCGCGCCCGTGCCCAACGCCGCTGTACGCTCCATCAACTGATTGGCGCGCATATAAAAGTTGTTGTCGCCGAGTACGCCGCCGCGCCCGCTGTCGCCCTGTACGAACGTCGAGGCTGCCTCATCACCGAATGTAAACGTCACGCGCTCATTGAGCAGCAGCGACGCCATGTCCTGCGGCAACTTGACGCCCATCTTCATCGTATACATATCGCGCCGCCTCTGCCGTGACGACAGCGGATCCGGCACCGCATACCGATGAAACGTATTGTCGTACCCCTTATACCACGCCTGCCACCGCTCGACCTCGCGATAGAACTCCGCGTAATCGATCTTGTACCCCAAGTCCTTCAAGTAATCCAACGCCAACGTAATGTTCATGTCGCACACCTCGCTATATAATAAAACCCCCGCATAAGCAGGGGTTGCTTACATCCACTCTTCCAATGCATACTCCAACGCATCTGCCGTATCGATATCCACCGTACCGTTATCAAGTCGCGTATTGCCTGCGTTGTCCCAGACCTGACTCATCAGCGACCCTACTACATGATCGCACCCCTTGAGGATACATAGCTTGTCCCGTCCCAGCAGTGACGACACAAACGCGATCCGCGACATAATGGGGCGCTTCTTGGCGTTCGCGACTGGTATCGCGATTCGCTTGTGCGCCAACGCCTTGCGCAGCCCATTGATCAAATACTGCTCGGCGCTATCGGCGCGGATCCGCAGGATCGGTACATGTGGAAATCGCTCCCGCACCCCATCAATGAACGCGAGCAGATACTCGCCGATCGCCTCGCCGTCGAGTATGCGATTATCCTGTAGCAGCGCATCTGCCATGACCGCGAATCGGTCGCGTCCGCACAGCCCGACCGCCACAAACGCCGTATTTGACTTATGTCCACCGAAGTCGATGCCGATCGTAATCGCCCGCGCATCGTCGGGCAACGCGTCGGCCAGATACCGTTCGGGTTCATCGGCGAATGCCCGAAAGATGACGCCGTCGCTATACACCCACTCACCGAGTATATATCTCTGATACATCACGCCACTGTACTCACGCTTGAGTTGCTTTACATAATCAGGATCCAAAAAGATATTATCATCTATATTGAAGCGGATGCGATGGATCCCGAGTTCCTCGGCACGCGACAGATACTGCTTGTACAACCAATGATTGGGTGCGTCGGGATTCGTCGTCGCCATCAACATACTGCCCTTCATAGACAAGCGCGAGAGCAACATAGAGAAGAACCCTTCCGGCATAAGCGTCAACTCATCGCAGTATGCACCCTGTAGCGTCAGCCCGCGCAGTTTGCTCTCGGCGCGCAGATCGCATGCCCCCTCGAGGTAGAGTCGTCTGCCGAACAGCTTGGCACTCTTATCCGACGGCGAATACGCAAACTCGTCGCCGAACACGGCACTCATGACGTCGAGTACATTGCGTTTGAGGGTCGTCAACGTTTTGCCCGCGAGCAGGTAGGCGCCGCCCTGCGGCATACTGCACAGCCACAGTCCGAATCCCACGATGCTGACGTACGTCTTGCCCGACCGCACGCTACCCTCCAATACATTGACGCGTCCCAGTTTGCCGTCCGACACCATCTCCTAAAACGCCGCCTGCCGCTCACT
>CAYPOE010000011.1:0-17688 GCA_964412285.1 uncultured Eubacteriales bacterium
ATGGTCAAGCTCATGCGCATCATGCACATCCTCAAACGCGCTCATGCGCCCAAGGTATCCGAGGGCGTAGACGGGCAGCTCGTCGACGTCATCATCTGGAGCCTGTTTGGGCTCTATCTGTACGACCACGCAAAAGAAGCACACAGCACGACATCATATCATAGATAGGCCGCGATAGCGGCAGGGGGTACACAATGGGCAAGATGAAGGTAGCCGTCATCGGTTGCGGTACCATTGCGCGTGCCGAGCACATACCGGCGTACATGGCCAACGATACGGTCGAGATCAAGTATTTTTGCGACATCATTCTGTCTAAGGCGGAGGAGATGGTCGAAAAGTACAACGTAGGCACGGCGATTGCCGATTATCATGAGATATTGTCCGATCCCGAGGTCGAGGCCGTGTCGGTCTGTACGCCGAACAACGTACATAAGCCGATCACGATCGACTTCCTCCAGGCGGGCAAGAACGTCCTCTGTGAAAAACCTGCGGCGCGCACGCTGTCGGATGCACTCGACATGCAGAAGGCGCAGCACGAGACGGGCAAGGTACTCAACATCGGCGTCGTCAACCGCTTTAACACGGCGGTCAACAAGATCAAATCCATGATCGACAGCGGCGAACTCGGCGAGGTCTACCACGTCTATGCGAGTTTTCGTTCGCACCGCTCGATCCCCGGACTTGGCGGCGCGTTCACGACCAAAGCCATCGCGGGTGGCGGCGTACTCATCGACTGGGGCGTACACTTCCTCGATCTCGTCATGTATTGCTGCGGCGATCCTAAGCCGCTGACCGTGTCGGGCAAGACCTACTCCAAGCTCGGTACCAACATGCAGGACTATACGTACGTCGATATGTGGGCGGGGCCTCCCGACTATAACGGCACGTACGACGTGGAGGAGTTCGTGACGGGCATGGTGCGCACAGAAGGCCCGACGATCACGCTTAACGGCGCGTGGGCGCAGAACATCGGCGTCAACGAGATGTACATCGATTTCCTCGGCGACAAGGCGGGCGTGCGTCTGATGTACGGCAACAATTTCACACTCTACAAAGCTGAGAACGGTTCACTGCTCGAGATTACGCCGTCGTTCCAGACCCAGCACATGTTCCGCGAGGAGATCAACGCATTTGTGGATTGCATCCGCAGTGGCGAGAAACTCCCGTCGCATATCGATACCGTCGTCATCACGGCGGCCATTATGCAGGGACTCTACGATTCGTCAGAGAGCGGCAAAGAGATCGCTTTATAAAGTGGCTTTGCTTGATGTTATATGTAAGGGGCGTCCGAAGTTTGGATGCCCCTTTTGTTTTGCTGAATTTATACAGTTATACGGTAACTTCACCCGCGAGGATGGCTTGATAATCGGCGTAGTTCTTCTTGAGCAGCGTCGGCGGATTCAGCCCATACGGACACTTCGCCGCGCACTGTCCGCACTCGACGCAGTCGTCGATTTTGCGCATCATGTCTTGCGTCTGTGACTGCAAGAAGTTGGCCGACGGCGCGCGGCGGATCAGCAGCGACATGCGCGCGGCCATGTTGATCGTGATGTCGGCCGGACACGGCATACAGTACCCGCATCCGCGGCAGAACTCTCCGACCAACTCGGCGCGTTCCTTCCCGATAAACGCCGTGATCTCGTCGGTCATGGACGGCGGGTTGCCGAAGTACGACAGGAATTCGTCGAGTTCGCTGTCGCGCTGGATGCCCCAAATGGGCAATACGTTGTCGTATTGCGACATGTACGCGAACGCCGCCGCCGAGTGCGTGATGAGTCCACCCGCGAGCGCCTTCATCGCGATGAAACCCATGTTGGCAGCCTTGCACGCGTTGACCAGATCGACTTCGATGTCCGACGACAGGTAGCTGAACGGGAACTGCAACGTCTCGTACAGACCCGTCGCGACATACTGCTTGGCCACGTCGAGTACGTGGTTGGTCACGCCGATGTGGCGGATCTTGCCTTGCCGCTTGGCCTCGGCCATGCACTCGTACATACCCGTGCCGTCGCCGGGCGTATAGCATTGGCGTGGCCAGTGGAATTGATAGATGTCGATGTAGTCGGTCTGGAGCTTGGTCAGCGAGGTGTCTAAGTCCTTCCAGAAGTCCTCGGGCGTGCGCGACGGGGTCTTGGTCGCGATGACAATTTTGTCGCGCATACCGTGGAACGCGTTGCCGAGTTTCTCCTCGCTGTTGGAGTAGCCGCGCGCCGTGTCGTAGAACGTCATGCCGCCGTCGTACGCCTTGTGCAACAGGTTGACCGCCGCATCCATGTCGACGCGCTGGATCGGCAACGCGCCGAATGCATTCTGCGGTGTGGTGATGCCTGTACTGCCTAACGTGATCTGTTTCACTGTAACCCTCCTGATATGAATCGAATCTAACTGCTTGTATAGGCTATGCCATCGTATGGACTTGCTTGGACGTGACGATGGTGCCATTGAGGTGGTAGAGCTTGTCGAGGTACGCGTAGTACGCGCCGGGCGTGATGAAGCCCGTGATGTGCAGGATGCCTGCACCGCTGTTGCCGATGATGTGGTGCGCGAGCTTGACGCAGTTGGTGCCGAGCGTGAAGTAGGTCTTGAATGAGCCGCCGTTGTATTTATAGTAGGTTGCGTCGGCCGCGCGTTTGAGCAGGCTGGCGGGATCGGTGGCCGCATCATCGCCGCGCTCGACTGCGCACGGCCATGCCGTGAGGCCGTCCTGCATACGCTGTAGATTGTCGCGAACCTTGTTGATGCCGTCGTCGTCGAGGTAGATCCCGAACGCGATGATCGTCTTTTTCTCGTAGGTCAAGCAGTGCTGCATATACGGTTCCACGTCGCACACGGCGAGCGTGCCGTCGCTGACGAGTCCGAAGAGCCGGTGCGACGTGTGGTCGTAGCAACCGTACGAGTACACTTTGCCCATGAAGCTGAAGTCGACGTGTCCGAACCCCTCAATTACGCCATCGCTCATGTGGATGTACACCTCGAGCGGCGGGTTCTGCTGCGGTATAGGCGCATCGTGTCGGACGGGGTCGGATTCGACCACGTCGTTGAGCGTCTTGAGCAGCTGTCGCGGTATGAACGCCGCGATGAACTCGGGCAGTGGCATGTAGATCTTGGGCGTGATCGTGCGACCGACGTCGGTCTTGAAGAACGATGCGACGAAGTCGCCGAGGAACGTCGTCGAACAGTAGATCGTATAGACGCCCGACAGTCGCGCCAACCCGATCAGGTGTTGCAGCGGATTATAGATGATGGCAAACGCGAACAATAGCGTGATCACGCCGTCGATGCATTCGCGGATCCAACCGTCCGCGCCGTCGCGCCTGTAGTTGATCGCCGACACCGCGTGCAGAAACGCATTGAGCAGCGCCCACAGTCCGAACAGCCGCCAAAAACTCGCGATGAAGAACTGCGGAAACGCAAACAGGCAGATCGTACCCAACGCGTACAGTGCGGTCGGCAGGTAGGCGAGGGGTTTGCGGTTGTGTTCGCTGACGACGGCTGTCGACAGCGACATGCCGGTCAATACGATGAGTCCCGTGCGCGCGATGCGCAGGATGATGTCCAACCCCGTCTGCGGACGCACAACGAGGCAGATGCCCAACGCGAGCAGCAGCAGTCCGCAGACGAGCAGCGGCACAGGTTTGAGGTTTTGGCGTTTGGTCATAGGCGTTCCTCCACGAAAGACAGAATGTCGTCGACGACCCACGGCAGCGCGTGGCTTCGGAGTATATCGTGTCCGCCTGCCGGGTAATACATCTTGCGTACGTCGCGACTGCCCACGTGGGCGTACAGATATTCGGCACTCTGGTGTCGACAGGTGTCGTCGTCTTTGGCTTGGAGGATCAGGCACGGGCAGCGCACGCGTCCGAGCCTTCGCATGGCTTCGCCGCGCAGCAGCAGGAACTGCATCATGCTGCGAAGGGGTTTGCTCGCCGTATGTGTGTAGTAGTGTCGCGCGTACACGGAGAAGTCGCGGCAGAGGTTGCGGTAGATCTGTTTGGCACTCCAGAGATAGACGGGTACGTTGATGAGTATCACGGCGTACGGATGCTCGACGTGCATTGCGAGCAACCCGCCCATCGAGAATCCGCACACGACGACGCGCGCATATCTGCGCGAGAGTCGTGCGTACGCGCCGCGCACCTGCGCGATCCACTGCTGGCGGCGCGTCGCTGCGAGCTGCCGACGGTCGCCGCCGTGGCCGTGCAATGTGAGCGTGTACGCCGTGTAGCCGCGCCGTTTGAGCCGATCGGCCAAGCGCTCGACTTCAAACGTACCGCCACCGTAGCCGTGGAGCAGCAGAAAGCATGTGTCTTTGCGAGGCATATCCTGTATCACCTGTATCTTTTCAGTATAAACAAAAACCACTGCGTATATTGAAATGCAGCGGCTTGTGCGTCGTGCAAATTACGCAACGCGAACGATGATCATCCGGCGATGAACAGCAGTTCGTTGCCGTAGATGCCCTCGTGCAGGATGTTCAGTCCTACCTCGGCGGCGAGCGCGTGCATGTACGTCGTGTAGGTGTGACGCATACCCACGGATTTACCCCCCATCGTGGCCGTCGGGAAGGTCACGCAGTAGTATGTAGCATCGAGCGTACGTAACAACTGCGCGCCGTAGCCACGGCGTTGCTGCTCCAAGAGTGGCAGCAGCTTGAACAGGAACACGGTGTGATACCGCCCGTTCGGTATGCGCACGAGGATGTCCGACGCCTCGGCATAGCCGTCGATGCCCGTGATTGCGAACATCTTGTCAATCGCCTGAATGAGCGGCAGGTTGATGTCAGTCGCATGGTATCGCCCGCCGCTGTAGTCTACGAGCGGCAGCGCGAACGGGTTCACGCCGCAACCGACGTCGAGTACGGCGTGTCCGCGCGACAATCGCGTGATGCTACAGATGTCACGATAGAGCGCGGTGAAGCTGTCCGCGCGCTCGGTGGACGACAGGTGCATCGAGAGGATGTCGGCACAATCGTCGCGGATCGTGTCGGGTTGATGTGTCCAGCCTTCCATCATGCGCATGATGTACGCGGCGGATTTGGGATGAATGAAACTCGTACTGATGCGGTGCAGCTTGTTCTTGACCGCCTTGATCGTGTCGCCGTCGGTGCGGTATCGCCCGTTGAGTTCGGTCGCGATCCGCCGCACCGTTTCGTCGCAGATGCAGGCGTAGAGCTTGCTGTCGAGGATCTGTGCCACCAACGCGTCTGTAGTCAACATATTCCGTCCTGTGCTATGGTGTATCGCCCGTATCGCCGATGTTGTGTATCTCGGATGTATCTTGCGCTTCTGCTTCGCGAACGGAGTCCAGGTCTGTCGTGTCGGAGACCCCTGTAGCCATCGCGGGGATGGGCAGCCCATGCATACGCTCGTACGCGCCGTGCGGTAGGCGCAGTGTACCCTCCCATACGCGGCGATACGCGTAGACGAGGAAGCCGACTGCGATGATAGCCGTCGCAAGTCCCACGATCTGACTGACCTTGTACGAGCCGTTGTAGGGCAGACTGTCGACGCGGAGCTGCTCGATCCACGCGCGACCGATGCCATAGGATACAACGTACCACAGAAAGATTTCGCCGTAGAACTTGCGCGACTTGCTGTAAGCAAAGAGGATGATGAGCGTCGCGAGATTCCAGAGGCTCTCGTAGAGGAACGTCGGGTGTACGCCGATGTACTGTCCCGTATACGCGTCGAGGATGACCATGCGCCACGGCAGCGTCGTCTCGCTGCCGTAGGCTTCGGCATTGACGAAGTTGCCCCAGCGTCCGATGATCTGGCCGATCAACATACCCATGCAGCCGAGGTCGTAGAAGTTGAGGATGCTCATCTTCTTGCGCTTGCAGTACCAGACTACGGTCAACGCCGCGCCGATGATCGCACCGTAAATCGCGATGCCGCCGCCGCGCGTATTCAAGATCTGCAACGGATTCGCCAGGTAGTAGTCGAGGTTAAACAGAACAAAGTAGATGCGCGCGCAGAGGATCGCCACAATCGCGCCATACAGTGTGACGTCGAGGATGTCGTCCCTGGCGATGTCGTAGCGTTTACCTTGCCACAATGCAAACATCACGGCAAGCACGAGACCCGTCGCGATCCAGACCGCGTACCAGCGAATCTCGAATGTACCGATCGCGAATGCCGTGCCATCAAACTGAAAGAATAGGTTCAAGTCGGGAAACTCTACCGTTTTGATAATAATCCCTCCGTCGCACAACGTCATGCCTTGGCCGCAACAACGTTGATGCAGAGTTTGTCGTCAGTGAAGTGTTCGGCCGCGCGGGCCATGAGTGTATCGACGGTCACGGCGCCCACGAGGTCGATGTAGTCAAACACATTGATGTCGTAGAGCAACATGGACATGATGTTATTGGCGAGCCACTCCACGCCATTGAACTGGCGCAGGTATCGACCGATCAGTGATTTTTTTACCTTATTCAACGCCTCATCGGTGATGACAGGCGCTTTCGCGGTACGCGCAATCGCGTCGCGCACGGCGTAGGGGTCGGTCGATTCGCCCATCAACGCCGTGTACGCGTACATGGGTACGGCCTCGTACTCGTAGCTGAAGCCGTTGTTGATCAGGCCTTGATTGTACAGCTCCTCATAGAATGCGCTCGACTTGCCGAACAACAGTTCGATGAGGATGTTGGTAACGACGTTGCGTTCGTGCAACGCCTTGCCCGCGTACCCGCTCGCGTCCTTGTAACCGACGCAGAACAGCGGATTGGCGACACTCAAGTGTTCGAGCGCCTCGGACTTGTATACCGCGGACTGCTCGGTCGGATACCGACGCTCAATCGTAAGCGGCGCGGACTGAGGCACGCGCTTGTCGCAGTACGACAGCACGGCGTCCATATCGACATCGCCGATTGTGAACAACAGCATGTTGGATGGGTGATAGAACGTCGCGTGGCACGCATAGAGCAACTCTTTCGTGATGTGTCCGATCGACTCGATCGTACCCGCGATGTCTTTGCGCACGGGATGATCCTTGTACATGATCTCAGTCATGCCGAAGAACATGCGCCACTGCGGATGATCGCGGTACATCTGGATCTCCTGTCCGATGATGCCCTGCTCTTTGGCGACGGATTCGTCGGTGAAGTACGGCTGGTAGACGTAGCTCAGCAGCAGGTCGAGGTTCTCGTAGAACATATCGGTGCAGGAGAACAAGTACGCCGTCTTATCGGACGATGTGAACGCGTTGGGACTCGCGCCTTGTTGCGTGAACTGCTGCATGACGTTGGAGCCGTCGGGCTGGTCGAACAGCTTGTGTTCGAGGAAGTGCGCGATGCCGTCGGGTACGTCGTAGGTCGTGCCGTTGGCCGTGAACGCCGAATCGATCGAACCGTAGCGCGTCACGAGTATGGCGTAGGATTTGCTAAAGCCCGGGCGCGGCATGGCGTAGACGGGCAGTCCGCTGCTGTGTACTGCGTGGTAGTAGCGTTCGTTGAGGGAGGTACTCTGGATAGTAGTCATGGTAAAGGGGCGTATTTACAGATAAATATATCTATTAGGGAGTGGACGTTTGCAATTCCAGACACTCTTAATATAAATCGTATTATGATCAAACGTATAAATAATCCGATGGTTATCGTATATAATCTCCCGAAGATGCGTTTGGCCATATTCGGGTACCACACGTCCGCTTTCAGGCATGAATAACAGACGTTCTATAACTCTGTCTATGCCTGCCGCAAAACGCTTGCCATGTTCTGCGGAATACACAGAAAGGTACGCTATACACTCATAAAGACTATTCCGCGCCCTCGGCATCCAAATGATCTTTATCCCAGTCGCCATATATCTCCTTGAGATGTCGCATCACTTCTTCGTGTGTGTAAACGTTGCCTTGCTCTATATCAATCTCGGATTGCATAAGATCGCCGTGGAGTTCAACGGCGTTGACGATTTCTTCAATCGTAGCGTCTTGAGGGATGGTCAAAAGAAATGATATAAATGCATCGCGTGCAGATGGCATGATTCGGGTTTGCGCAGTCATACTCTACCTCCTCACTGCTGCTCGGGTTCGAGTACATACACGGTATCGGGCGTCCAGAGCGCGGCGGCCTTGACGACGTCGTCGACACGCGCCGCCGCCACGTCGGCGATGTAGCGTTCGATCGTGTGGTCAGCCATGCCCGAGAGGATGTTGTTGTGCGTATACTCGATGATCTGTGCGGCGGAGTCGTTGATCGAGCGCAGACTGTTGGTGAGTTCGCGCTGCGCGGCGACAAACTCGTCGGGCGTGACGTCACCCTGCCGCACGGCGTCGAGCTGCGCCATGATCTCGTCGTACGCGACGCCGAGTTTGTCCTGCTCAATGCCGCAGTTGACGCGCATGACGCCGAGGAAACGGTCGACGCGGCTGTAGACGTAGTAGCAGAGGCTGAGCCGTTCGCGCACATGGTTGAACAGCTTGCTGCAGAGTCCTGCGCCGTAGATCGTGTCGAACAGCGCGTGGACGGCCGACGGTACCGCGCCGTAGTCGCCGGTGCGCCAGCCGATGCTGAGCTTGGTCTGCTGCACATCGTCGGGTTCATGGACGCGGCGGATCTCGGCGCGCGCGGGTAGGCGCACGTGGGGATGCTCGGGCAACGCGTCGCCCGAGAGGTCGATGCCGCCCAACAGGACGTTCGTGAGTACATCGTCGGACAGTCCATCGCCGCAGTAGTAGACGTAGATGTGCGATGTGGAGAGTACGTGGCGGTAGTGTGCGTAGAGTTGTTCGGGCGTGATGTCGGACAGTTCGTCGGCATAGCCGAGTTCGCTGATCGCCGATGGTTCGCCTGCGCAGAGTTCCTGCAATAGGCGCATGTCGGCGTAGCGCATCTTGTCGTTGATCACAGACTCGATGGCCAGACGTACGTTGCGCTTTTCGCCCTCGATGTGTTCGGGATTGAAGCCCTGCTGCGTGAACAACAGCTCGTTGACGATGGACAACGTTTGCTGCGCCAACGGTTCGCCGCCGACGTACGCGCCCTTGACGACGTCGCACGTGAGCGTGAGCGACACGTTGTCGCCCTTCTTGCGCACGGCGGTGCGGATCGATGCATCGTATAAGTCGAGCAGACGCCCGGACAATGCGCGGGTGTCTGGGTAAGACGCACAGCCACGCCTCACCACCTGCATGAGCAGTGCGTTGAGCGTGGCTTCCTCGCGAATCATCGGGCGTTGTAGGTTGATGACAATGGTGTCGGTCTTAAATTGCTGCGTGGGCAGACGCACGAGCGTGCAGCGCGGCGACAGCTTGGTGATGTTGGGTTGCATAAGATACCCCGCGGATTAAGGATTGGTGGCAACAGACGCGCGCCCCGCCATGCGGATGCGCACGATGTAGACGACGACCTGTACGACGACGGCGATACCGAGCAACACGTACTCGATCTGCATGAGCATCAGCGTATTGCGCAGCGGAGCCACGGCGGGTATCGCGCTGTAGGCAACTACCATCAGACGCTGGAATGCCGTGATCCAACCAAAGAATGCGGCGGTCGCCAACGCATAGATGCCGACGGTACGCCAGAGCTTACGCTTATTCATTGCATAACCGACGAATCCGCCGATTGCGACTGCTATGCCTGCATACATCATAACCCAGACGCCGACGGAGATAAACGTAAAGATGGCGTTGCTGTATATGACCGTGAAGCTGTTGTATACGATGGTCAACAGGATGGACAGGATGATGGTGAACGTAAACTGCAACAAAAAGTCGCGTCCTATACGCTCTTTTTCGGTGCGCCGCTTGTCATAGAGAGTCTTGGTCTTTGCCTTCGCGTTTTTTGCCATAGTAATGATGTTTCCCCTAACGTCAGTATTTACACGACGTCACGTCTGCTATACCATAACGTCGACGTATTGGATAGATTGGTATTGTATTGTATCTGAAAAGTATTGTGAAAGTATTAAATATAGTATTTGACTGATTCAGTGAATTTATCGGTAGAGTTTATGTTGTGCGCGCGTAGTGGTAGTCGATGCACGACAGCATGTACAGCGCCGCCGTCTCGGTGCGCAGAACGCGCGAACCCAACGTTACGGCGATGCCGCCGCCGTCCACGATGCGATCGACTTCGCCGCGCGCAAAACCGCCCTCGGGTCCCACGACGAGCGCGAGCTGTCGGACGGAACCGACGCCGTCAAGCGCGGCGCGCAGTGTGCGCGATGTTTCGCCCTCGTATGCCACAACGACGGGTACGCCGTCGGGTATGGCGCGGTCGAGCGGCATCACAGGATCCACGGCGGGTACGCGCGCGCGGCCGCACTGTTTGGCGGCCTCGTAGACGATGCGCGACAGGCGCTCGTGCTTGACGCCCTTGGACACACAGTTGCGCATGAGTACGGGCGTGATGCGGCATACGCCGAGTTCGGTCGCCTTCTGGGCGATGTAATCCATCTTGTCGCCTTTGGGTACGCCCTGCAGCAGGTGGATGTGTACCGGCGGTTCGCCCGCACCCTGCACGGTTTCCGCGATTTCCAACGTCACACTGTCGCCGACTGTAGTGATTGCGCAGCGATACTCCAAACCGCCGCCATCGCATACCGTCACACGGTCGCCGATCTCCATGCGCATGACGCGCGATATGTGGTGCGCGTCGGCGCCTGTGACCGTCACACGGTCGCCGTCGATGTTCGACGGTGCAACAAACACCCTCATACTGTGACGGTCGATGTTGCGACGGCCGTCAGACTGACCCAACCGTTTTCGGTCACGTCACGTGTCACGGTGAAGCCGTGCGCCGCCAACGCGTCGTCGACGAGTCCGCGCCGCGTCTCGATGACGCCACCCATGATGAACGTACCGCCGGGTTTGATCACGGCGGCCACGGCGGGTACGAGTCCCGCGATGACCTCGGCTACGATGTTGGCGACGACGACGTCAAAGCTGTGCGCGAATGCGTCCACAAAGTCGGCGCTGTGGGTCACGTCGCCGATGTGTAGTTCGTACTGTCCTCGACCGATGTCATTGAGTGCCGCATTCTCGTGCAACACGTGCGCGCCCACATCGACGTCGGTCGCATAGACATGCGACGCGCCGTAGAGCAACGCGGCAATCGTGAGGATGCCTGTACCTGTACCGAGGTCGCAGACGCGTTCGCCGCCTTTGACGGCGGCTTCGAGCATACGCAGACTGCCCATAGTCGACTCGTGCGTACCCGTGCCGAACATCAGACCGGGTTCAATGCGCACATTGTAGCGCGTGTCGGGCGGCGGCGACAGCCAGTGCGGTACGACGGCGGTGTCGCTCGAGATGCGCACGACGTCGTAGTATTGCCGCCAGTTGGTCGCCCAATCCTCATCGGCCGACGCCGACACGTCGAGCGTGTAGGCGATGCCGAGTTCGTGCGCGGCGCGCGCGACGGCGCAGAGCGCGTCGGTGATCTCGTCCAACGCGTCGGCAGGGCGGTAGAGTGTGACGGTGGACGGCAGGTCGCCCACGCCATCCTCGACGGGTACGAACGGGTGGTGTTCGAGTATATCGGCGAGATCGGCCGCGTCATGCACGACCAATGCGCCGACGGTATCGCCCAAGGCTTCGCTGAGCAGCGTCGCCTGTGGCGTTTGAAGCGTAATGCAGATGTTGTGCATATCGTAAAAATGCGTAGATTCTATCGTATCGTGTTGTATCGTGTTGTATCGTGTTGTATCGTATCGGAAATGAATACAATTTAGCCGAGTATTACAGTTTCGCGCCGCACTCGGGGCAGAACTTGGCTGCGCGCGGGATGCGTTGCCCGCATTCGGAGCAGAACTTGGTATCCGCCGATGCGGCTTGTGGCGCGGAGGACTGTTGCGGCTGCTGCTGATTCTGCTGATTCTGCTGATTCATCATGTTCTGCATCATCATCATGGCCATCATATCCGTCGATGAATTCGCACCCTTGCCTTGCGCCATGGAGTCGGCAAACGCGACGCGCGTGTACTGATCGGTATTGCCGACCATGCCCGCGGCTGCGGCTGCGTCGATCTTCTTCTGCACTTCCTCGGGATAGTTGATGCTGACGATGTTGAAGCTCGTGACGGTGACGCCGATCGAGAACAACTCCGCGTCGAGATCGTTGGAGATGCCCTTGCCGATCACGTCGGCGTAGGCCATGAGCTGGTACATGTCCTTGCCCTCGCGCACGATCCACTTCATGAGCAGTTGGTCGAGTATGGCCGTGATGCGCCCCTTGACGTCCTCGACCGTGAACCACTCGCTCATGCCCGCAATCTTGTCGATGAGCTTGACGTAGTCGCTGACCTTGGCCGTGAACGTGCCGCGCATCCGCAGCGGCATCCCGCCTGGGAGGCCCGGCGCGGGGATGTTGATCGGCGAGCGCGTACCCCAGTTGATCAGGAATTCGCGTATGTTGACGAAGAGTACCTCGGCGCGCATACCCGAGTTGAAGCCGAACTTGAAGCCCTTGAGCGTCGAGAGGAACGGGATGATTTGGCTCTCGACGTCGTATGCGCCGGGGTCGGTGAAGATGCCTTCAATGACGCCGTTGGCGAACAGGATGCAATCCTGCCCTGGACGTATGATGATGCGACTGCCCTTTTTGATCTCTTTGTTGCGCCATTTCCAGAAGATCACGTCGGGCTGCATGTCGTTCCATTCTATGACATTGGCAAGCTGATTAAAAATAGGCATAGTGGGTTGATCCTATTCCAAATAATATTTATAGATGAGGTACGCCCCGGCGATGGCCGCGATCGTCGCGACCACGGTGAGTGCAACCTTGACCTTGCTGACCGGGGCTTCGCCCTTGATCTCGCCGGTCTGCCCATTGATCACGATGTTGTAGACCTTGCCCGCGAAGGTATAGGTCGAGAGCCAGAACGGCAGCAAGATGTGCTTGAACGTGACGTCGCGGTACCGCGCGTTGAGGCTGTGGACGCGTGAATCGTCGTATCCCTTGCTGCGGATGTCGCCGTGGGCGAGGCTTTTGAGCGTATCCTCCATCTTTTCCTTGGCCGTGTCAAAGCCGTCGCGCGCGGACAGCGTGTACTTCTCCGTCGCGTAGCCTGACGTGTACGCGGGATCAAACGGCACGGCGTTCTGCGTCGACACCGTCTCGGCGCGCTCAATCAGGCTGTTGAACTGCGTATCGCGGTTGGCGCGCACGAGCACGTCGTCGAACGAAGCGTTGACGTACCCGCTCTCGTGGTACCAGCGGGTCTCGGTGCGCGTGATTTCTTCACCCTTGTCATTCTTCTGAGTCACGGTGCGGGTTTTCCCACCTTCGCCCGTGTAGTGCGCGTCGGCCTCGGCGTCGTATGTCCAGTACGGCACGTACTCGGGCGTGAGCGAAGCGTGCTGATACAGCAGTTTGAGCGCACGCGGCGCGAAGTAGCGCCGCTTGATCCAACGCGACAGCCTACCCATGACGTCGCGCTTGTCAACTTGAAACAATACGATGGCCTCGGGGCGCACGCCCTTCTCAGCCTTGTCGGTGAGTACATAGGTGGAGCCGCAGTACGCGCAGGAGGCGGTCACGTCGGCCGAATCGACCATGATTTCGTTGCCACAGCCTGTACAGCGGTAAGTCGAACGCATGTTGTTCCAATCGATGTCGGTCTTTTTGAGTTCGACGTCGTTGAACGCATACTCGTGAATCGGCGCGTGATCGGACGACGTCTCGTAGACCGCGCCGCAACTCTCGCATTTCAGAGTGCCGGCTTTGATGTCGTAGACGATGTTGCCGCCACAGTTGGCGCAAATCTTGGTCGTCGCATCGGACATGTCGGTTACTCCGTAGGATCAGGGTTGGAGAGTTTGGCCTTGAGCGCGGTGAGTTCATCGTCGACAGCCGAAGCGTTGTTGGAACCGTACTTCTTCTCGAGGTCGCGGAGGTCGATCGTACCCGAACCCGTGTCGAGCTGCGCCTGTGCGTTGGCCGTATCGAGCATACGCTGCGCCTTCTGTTCCATCTCTTTGAAACGATCGATCGACGCGCCATCGAAATTCGACGTCATTTTGTTGACGCGACTCTGCGCCTTGGCCGTCGCGGCCATGGCCTTGATGTTGACGCGCTTCTGCTCGAGTTCGTTGATCTGTGTGGAGAGCTTCTCGTACATCTGGCGCATCCGCAGCGCATTGTCCTTGGCGACGTTGTAGTTCTCCTGCAATGTCGGCAGTTGTCCATTGCGCAATGCCTTCTCCTCTAAGAAGCGGCGCGCGTCGGCCTCGTTGCCGAGCAGCAGTGCCTTCTCGGCGAACCCTGTATACTTGGTGATGGCCTCTTCGCACTCGAGCAACGTGCGCGAGGCGCGGGATTCCTCGGCCATGATGGCGGCCGTCTCAGACTTCACTTCGCCAAGCTCCTTGCGCAGGTCGCGCAGCAGCTGGTCTACCATCTTGGAAGGATCTTCCGCACGATCGAGCATGGCATTGATGTTGGATGCCATGATGGTCGAAAAGCGTTGTAATATACCCATAGCGTCTCCTATTTGGTCTGTCATAGAAACGGGTTGCGGTCAACCGTGCGCCGCGAACCGCCCCCTGATTGCAATATATCTGTCAACTACATCCTCTATGCTGAGCTTTTCATGTCCTGTGATATAGGTGTAAACCGTGTCGTCGAAGGACTCGGTGAAATGGGGCGGGATCCCGCCATCGCCGACCATCGCGCCGATGATGCTGCCCGCCGTCGCGGCCGTGCAGTCGTTGTCAAGTCCCATTGCGACGATGTTGCCGATGGTTTTTGTAAAGTCGCCGCCGCCGATGTGTAGACCGAACACGATGAGCGCCATATTATTATTGGTATGCACAGGGCTCATGCCTGCGAAATGTCCATCGACGAGCTGGCGCGCGGCGCGATAGTCGGTCGCCTTGTCGCGACTGTCGAGCGCCCACTGTAGATCCCGATAGAGCGTGCTGTCGCACGGGATCTCGTTCATGCCGTGGATGACTGCGTCGATGGGATCGTTCACGCTGAACGCGGCCGCAATCGCGGCGGCGCAGAACAACTCTCCGTAGAGTCCGTCGAACCTATGCGTGAGGTATGCGTCGGCATAACTGATGGCGGCCGCGCGGGACGGCTTGCCCGCGTAGGCATAACCGAATCCATCGGCACGGATGGCCGCGCCGATCCACTGCATATAGGGGTTGTCGGCGACGCCGAGTTGATCGACGCGCACGCCCTTGCCAATGTTTTTGAGTGCGACGTCCTCGGCCGTACAAGCGTAGGGCAAGATCGCTTGCCACGTGTCGGCAACGTTTTGGGTCGTGAGCTGTGCGCCGTACTTCTCGAGCAGCAGCAGCGTGAGGATGGCATAGGTGATGTCGTCGTCGACGGGTACGCCGCGAATGCCGGGCTTGGTGTAGCGGTAGCACGGGTGCATTCCGTATCGCACGGCCGAAGGGTTCGGCACATTGATGAAGTAATCGTCGGGCGGGAACGCCTGCTTGTTGTACGCGGCGAGCGCCTCCATGTCTGAGACGCCCATCATCTCGACGGGCGCACCGAGCGTACAACCGACGAAGCGACCGAGAATCGCACCGCGCATCTTACTATGCAGGGTGGATTCGTCGACGGGCAGCGATACATCCCACTGCACGGCGCGCCGCGACTGTATATCGGCGACGCTCTCGTATACGGCGAACCGCGCCGCTACGTCGCGTTTGACCGCGTCGACCGCGCCGCAGAGCGCGGCCGTCATGCCGCCTACGGCAGAGCGGGTATCCATGCCAAGTTCGTCCATCAGCGCCGCGTATTCTTTGAGTTCATTGGCCAGCGCGTAGAGTGCGTTGGCGTCGGTGTTATACATAAAGCCCTCCGTTTAGGGTCAATGTGTTTCGTTATATCGTATATCGTGTATCGCTATATCGGATCGTACTGTATCGCATAGATAGAACGAGCATACGTCTGTTACTATACAGTATAAAATAAAATTACGCAAAATGCAAGCAAATAATTACTGCATTGCCTGACGCGCGCACTGTGCGGAACCAAATGCCGATGCCTCACATATGCTATGAATGGGTACGCACTTACTGACATACCAATCGCAAACATCAAAAAATATCAAAGGAGGTTAGTACATATTCTATGAATCTTATGAATCAACAACCGAGTATGGCAAATACGCCAAACATGCCAAACATGCCGAATGGGCCGACTGATAACATGCCCGTCTCCAACATCGCTGTCACGATGAGCAAAGCTGCCCCAAACGAGGGCATGAATCCGATGCCCATGCACGCCGATATGCCTGGATTGATGTTTGATCATTCCAGACTATCGCTCGCCATGGCGTACGTGCTCATGCAGCCGCCCATCACCAAGGTATACCGCCCCGAGGATGCGCTCAAGCAGGGAACGCTGTTCCCGGAACTCGACAAGCCGTTTATGGGTCACATGGGGGTGAGGGCATGACGCGAAATGAATTGATCCATCAGGTATCGGCGCAACAGTTCGCGGCGTTCGACACGCAGCTCTACCTCGATACGCATCCCGAGGATGAGATGGCGATGCGGATGTTCAAGAACTACACCAACGCGTATATGGCGTTGGTCAAGGAGTATGAGCGGCAGTATGGCCCGTTGGATTCGGCCAGTGCGACAGATGGTACGTGGAAGTGGATCGACGATCCGTGGCCGTGGGAGAGGGAGGCGAATTAATTCATGTTCCATTATGAGAAGAAGTTGCAGTATCCCGTCAAGATCAAGAATACCAATCCCAAACTTGCCAAGATCATCATCACGCAGTATGGCGGTCCCGACGGCGAGCTAGGGGCGAGTCTCCGCTACCTGAGCCAGCGCTACTCTATGCCGTATGCGCCGCTCAAGGGTCTGCTCACAGACATTGGAACGGAAGAATGAGAACCAGTATGTTATACGTTAGATAGCATATGTATACGTGTGCAGTTGTTTATCCGTGATGGATGTGCAGGCGTTCTGTGTGTAGCTGCTTTTGAGTACAGCGATGTCAGGGCTGGACTATAATTTGTTGAAATAATATCTGATCTATGATATGCTTTTGGTGAAGGTTATTTATATTTGACGCAGATAACGGTGATGATCATGGAATTACCCAAACGCAAAAAGATGCGGTTGCAGGGTTACGATTATTCGCGTGCTGGGGCATATTTTGTAACGATATGTACAAAGAACCGGCAAGAATTGTTGTGGGACGTAGGGGCGCGCATTGCGCGTCCGTTTTTTCAACCACAGCCATTGTCGAACTATGGACATATCATTGACGATGCCATACAAAACATTGCATTGCATTACGAAATGGTTAACGTTGACAAATATGCGATTATGCCAAACCATGTTCATATAATTTTGGCGATCTGTGATAACCACGGACGCGCAATGCGCGCCCCTACAGTATCGACCATCATAAACCAAATGAAGGGATATTCGACAAAACAGATAGGTATATCGATATGGCAAAAATTATTTCATGACCACATTATACGAAATGAACAGGAATACCAAAGGATATGGCGATATATAGATGAAAACCCAGTGAAATGGGAGGATGATTGTTTCTTCACCAAATGAGCATACTCCTCATCTCACGACATGGCCAGATCAAAGCCGCGGCAGCCGTCGCGGCTTTGGCGATTTCTGCATACCCGTAGCTGAATCCTAAAAAGCGAATTGAAGTCAAAGTATTTTTTACACACAAAAAGTCGATTGCTTTATACTAACCTCCAATTAAAAACAAGACAAAATCCAACCTCTACCTGTAACACT
>CAYPOE010000012.1:0-16923 GCA_964412285.1 uncultured Eubacteriales bacterium
GACTACTTCAACGTCACCGTCGATGAACTGCTGCGCGGTCGCACTGCGCAACCTGTGCAGGTCGTCAGCGAACACGTGCGCAAGCCGTTCGACCAACTCATACTGCGCGTCGACGTCAAGAGTTCGGCGGGCGACGTCGTACACATCAACCTACCCATGGCGCTCGTCAAGGCTGCGCTCGACGTAGGCGTGCAACTGCCTGTATCGGGCATGGAATCCATCAAGGACGTAGACTTTTCTTCTATCATCAAAGTAGCCGAGAGCTGCGTCATCTGTAAGATCGTCGAGGTACGCTCAGCCGACGGCGACAACGTCGACATTGTCGTGGAGTAGATTATGATCGTCAAGGTGAAATCCAAGGACGCGCGATTCACAATACCCGTCCCCAACGCGCTCGTGTTCAATAGATTGGTCTCACACATCATTGCGAAACATACCGACATACCGTTCGATACCCACCAGTTGAATTACATCTTCGACAACATCAAGGCCGCCAAACGCATACTCAAGGGTCGCCCACTCGTAGAGGTCGAGTCGGCCGATGGCGAAGTCGTGATCGTCAAATTATAACGCAAGCGCACAAAAAGAGTTGTCTTTAGCAACTCTTTTTTGCATTGACACGGATACCGTCTTTTGTTATGATTAATCAAACGGCAATATCGCCATCAAGGAGGCTCCATGATCAATCACCGCACCGCGTTTCATGCCAACAAGCCTGACTTTGCCAACATCGACGTCACGTCTATCAATCGCGAACTATCCCACAGCGCGTGGGGCGTATACGAATCGCAGGCGCAAGCGCTGACTTGCGACCGCACAGCCTCGCGCTACACGCTGTCGCTCGACGGCACGTGGCAATTCAAGTACTACGACGCGCCGACCGACGTAGCCGACGGCTTCTGGGATGCATCGTTCGACCGCGCCGACTGGGCTACGATCGACGTACCCTCGAACTGGGAGCGCAAAGGTTTCGGCAAACCCATCTACACCAACGTCGTCCTGCCGTGGGATTACACGGCACACGAGCCGCAGAACGCGTTCCCGCACGCGAACATGACGGGTCGCGGCGTACCCAACCCGCCGTACACCCCTGCCGCCAACCCCACGGGCTGCTACTATCGTACCTTCACGCTGCCCGTCGACTGGGACGGTCGCGACGTATTCGTCTTATTCGAGGGCGTAGAGACCGCATACTACCTCTGGGTCAACGGCAAACCCGTCGGTTACGCGCAAGATAGCAAACTGCCGAGTACGTTCAACCTCACGTCCTACGTCGCGGCAGGCGAGAACAGTATCGCACTGCAAGTCATGCGCTTCGCCGACAGCACCTACCTCGAGGATCAGGATTACTGGTACCTGTCGGGCATCTTCCGCAGCGTTCACCTCTACGCCAAGCCGCGCGTACATATCCGCGACTGGAAGGTCGAGGCGATCCCTGAACTGTATCGCGGCGGCGGCACGGTATCGGCCGACGTGATGCTCAACCGCGTCGACGGCTACGCCGACTATACGGTACGGCTTGAACTGTTCGACAACGGCGGCACACGGCTCGCGGGCGGCGAAGGCAACGTCACCGACAGCGCAGAGTACCGCACCGATGGCAAGCCCACGGCATACGCGGCACGCATCAAGTTAGATGTTGCCGACGTCAAACTCTGGTCGCCCGAACAGCCCACGCTCTATAAAGCCGTATTCACGTTACTCGACCAGTCCGGCAACGCAGTGGACTTCGAGAGCTGCCGCTTCGGATTCAAGAAGATCGAGGTCAAGGGCGGCGTGATCCACCTCAACGGCAAACGCCTGATCGTGCGCGGCGTGAATCGCCACGAGCACGAGCCTGTCAACGGCCGCGCCGTATCCGTCGAACACATGCGCAACGAGATCCTGCTCATGAAGCGGCTCAACATCAACTCCGTACGTACCTGCCACTATCCCGACAGCCCCGTCTGGTATGACCTCTGCGACGAACTCGGCATCCTCGTCGTCTGCGAGTGCAATCTCGAGACCCACGCCGTCATGGGGCAGCTGTCCCACGACCCGCGCTGGGCGATGGCGTTCGTCGAGCGTGCGACGCGCATGGTACTCACGCACAAGAACCACGCGTGCATCTACTCGTGGTCGCTCGGCAATGAGAGCGGCAACGGCCCCAATCACGCCGCGATGTACGGCTTCGTCAAGGCGTACGACACGACCTGCCTCTGCCAATACGAGGCCGGCGAACCTGGCCCCAACATGTCCGACGTACGCGGCAACATGTACGCGCCGCAAGCCAAGATCATGAATCTGCTGACCGACCCAACCGACACGCGCCCCATCGTACTCGTCGAGTATCTCTATCAGATCAGCAATGCGGGCGGCGGCATGTACAAATTCGGAGAATTGGTCGAGAAGTACGCGCGATTCCAAGGCGGCTACATCTGGGACTGGCAAGACAAGTCGCTGCTGACCGCCGACGGCAAATGGGGATACGGCGGCGACTTCGGCGAACCCATCACAGACTGGGATTGCCCTGTATTCATGACCAACAACGGCATCGTCATGCCCGACCTCACCCCGAAGCCTGTCGCACTCGAGGTCGCGCACGTATACAGCCCCATCATCGTAGAACCGTTGGGGCAAGGTTCGGCATGGCACCCCGCCGCATCGTCGATCCCCACGCTCGTGCTCAAGAATCGTACGCACGACACGAATACGTCTGCATACGCGGCAACCTATGCCCTCCGCGAGGACGGCGTGATCATCACGCGCGACACGCTGCCGCTCCCGTCGCTCGAGCCGGGCACACACGCCATACTGCCCGAGATTCCCATCGAGCGCAAGCCGGGTTGTGAATATCACGTTGACATAACCATCGCGTATGCAACCGACACGGCGTACGCCAAAGCGGGCGACGTCGTGGCGACCTACCAGTTCGCCTACGGCTGCGGCGCATTCCGACCTGCGACCGTCAGCTGTAGCGCCAACACCGCCACATTCGCGCAAGACGGCGACGGCATCACGGTCAGCGGCGACAACTTCGCCGTAGAGTTCGATAAGTGCAGCGGCGCGATCCGCAAGTACACGCGCGGTGGCAAGACGCTGCTGGGCGGCGGCACGCCGTGCTTCACACGTCCGATGAGCGGCCTCGATGCGTTCGACGACTACGGCTGCCGTTCAGTCTGGAAGATCTTCGACGAGGGCAACGTATCGCTGAAAGTCGAGCGCACCCACGTCGCACAGTGCGGCGACACGGTCGTCGTGATGATCCAGAGTTCGGCGACATTCGCGGGCAGCGACTACGGCGTCGCTGCGACCTTGCGTTACACGATCGCTGGCGACGGCATCATCACGCTGCACGCAACGTTCGATGCGGACGCCGCGCTCGGACATCTGCCGCGCGTCGGCATGGAGTTCATAATACCTGAAGGGTTCGAGGATGTCACATACCTCGGTCACGGCCCGCACGAGAACTACCGCGACAGGCTGTCGTCGACGCAGTACGGCGTACACGCCACGACGGTTGCGGACACGCACTTCGCGTTCAACCCGCCCTCTGAGTGCGGTGGACACGAAGGCTGCAAATTCGTCAGCTTTGCAGGTGGCGTACGCGTATCATCGGCGATGCCGTTCCACTTCGACGTACACCACAGCAGAGTCGGCGACTACCGCGCGGCCAAGCACGAACAGGAACTCGCGCGCCGTCCCGAGAGCTACTTGCACATCGACCTCGCCCACGCGGGCATCGGCAGCGACATGGGCTGGAGTACCATGTTCGTCGAAGACGCCAAGGTTGCCGCAGGACATTACGAAGGTACATTCACGATTGCGTTTGAATCATAGGAGGCTACCATGGACTTTAAGCAACGCGCAAAAGAGTTGGTTGCGCAAATGACGCTGGTCGAGAAGATGTCGCAACTGCGCTACGACGCACCCGCGATTGAACGGCTCGGCATACCTGCCTACAACTGGTGGAATGAGTGTCTGCACGGCGTGGCACGCGCGGGCGCGGCGACGGTATTCCCGCAGGCCATCGGCATGGCTGCGAGTTTCAATACCGCGCTGATGCACGACGTAGCGACGGCGATTTCAGACGAGGCGCGCGCCAAGTACAACGCGTACAAGCAGTTCGGCGACACATTGATCTATCAGGGATTGACCTACTGGTCGCCCAACATCAACATCTTCCGCGACCCGCGTTGGGGACGCGGTCACGAGACCTACGGCGAGGACACATACCTGACAGCCATCATGGGTACGGCGTTCGTCAAAGGTTTGCAGGGCGACGGCACATATCGCAAGCTCGACGCGACCATCAAGCACTACGCAGTACACAGCGGCCCCGAGGGATTGCGCCACGGCTTTGATGCCGTAGTATCAGACAAGGATCTGCACGATACGTATCTCTGGGCGTTCAAGTATGTGATCGACCATGCCGACCCGTCGGCAGTCATGGGTGCGTACAACCGTGTCAACGGCGAGGCGTGCTGTGCGAGTCCGACATTGCTCAAGAAGATCCTGTACGGCGACTGGGGATTCGATGGCTATGTCGTATCGGATTGCGGCGCGATCTGCGACATCAACAAGAATCATCACATTACGAACAACGAGGCTGAGAGTGCGGCGCTCGCGCTCAACAACGGCTGCCAACTCAACTGCGGCTTCGCGTTCACGCACCTCCAGACCGCGAGTGCAATGGGTTTGGTCAGCGACGAGGTCATCACCGAGTCCGTCGAGCGACTCTTTGCGGCACGATTCAGGCTCGGCATGTTTGACAACGATTGTGAGTATGACAACATCCCGTACGACGTGGTTGAATGCGATGCGCACACGCAGCTCAACCGCAAGATGGCGCACGAGAGCATCGTGCTGCTCAAGAACGACGGTGTACTCCCGCTACAGAACGTCAAGACCGTCGCCGTGATCGGCCCCAACGCCGACGATAAGTCTGTGCTGCTCGGCAACTACAACGGCACGCCGTCGCGCTACACGACGCTGCTGCGCGGCATACAGGACGCCGCCGACGAACGCGGCATCAAGACGCTCTACGCGCGCGGTTGTCATACGTTCCAAGACAAGGTACACGCATGGGCGGAGCAACCTACGCGCGAAGCTGTCATCGCGGCACAGAAGGCCGACGTGATCGTCATGATCATGGGACTCAATCCGTCGATGGAGGGGGAAGAGGGCGACACCTACAACGGCGACATGAGCGGCGACAAGCGCAGCATCGAATTGCCCAAGGTACAGCTCGCACTCTACGATGAGATCGTCAAAGTCGGCAAACCCATCGTATTCGTCAACGTATCGGGTAGCTGCATCGGCTTGGTCAAGCAGGACGAGCAATGCGCGGCAGTCGTACAGTGTTTCTATCCGGGCGCGGAGGGCGGTCACGCATTGGCCGACGTCCTATTTGGCGCAGTCAGCCCGAGTGGTCGACTGCCCGTGACGTTCTACCGTTCGACTGACGATCTGCCGCCGTTCGAGGACTACTCCATGGAGAACCGCACCTACAAGTTCTTTAAGGGTACGCCACTCTATCCATTCGGACACGGCCTGACCTACGGCGACGTGACCGAGACGTGGCTCGACGACAACACAGTCGAGCTGCGCAACGGCGGCACGCACGGCACGATGTACAGCATACTCAAATACGAGCACGTGCCGCACAAGAGCCTGTGTGCTGTCAAAAAGGTATATATAGACAAAGGCGCGACCGTGACGGTCGGTCTCGCATAAATAAGAAAAAGCCGGTACTTATGTACCGGCTTTCGTTCTTTGCGACTTGCTCACGAGATACACGAGTTCATCGATGTACGCATCGCCGAGTTCGGCCAAGGACTTCAGGCGCTCAGACACAGCTGCATACGAAGCCGTACCGCGATACTTCGACCCTCGCAGCAACATGCCGTATTCGGCGATCGCCGAGGCCAGCTTGAGGTTATCCGTCATGCCGTCGCCGTGCTGCGCATCAGATACAGGGTAGCTCAACAGTTGGCTCTCGTCGCCGTCAGGCTGCTTATATCGGATGCTGACCGTGAGCCACTCGTCGCTGTCGACCGCCGCACTCTGCTGATACTTGAGCGTACTGCCGCCGATCTCGAACGGCGAATCCACAGGAACGATCTCGTACAATGCAGTAACCCTATGTCCCGCGCCAATTTCGCCCGCATCCTTGGTATCGTCCGCGAAGTCCTCGTCGGCGAGCAGTCTGTTTTCATAGCCGATGAGCCTGTACCCCTTGATGTGCTGTGGATTGAACTCCACTTGGAACTTGACGTCTTTGGCGACCGTGAACAACGTACCGCCCATCTCTTCTACGAGGACTTTCTTAGCCTCAAGCAGATCGTCGACATAGGAATAGTTGCCGTTGCCATTGTCCGCAAGGGTTTCCATCTTGTTGTCTTTGATGTTACCTGTACCGAAACCCATGACCGATAGATACACCCCGTTGTCGCGTTTCTGCTCAACCAAACGCTTCAACTCATCCTCACTCGTGATGCCGACATTCAAGTCGCCGTCTGTACCCAAGATCACTCGATTGTTCCCGCCATCGATGAAATACTTTTCGGCAAGTTCGTAGGCCGTGATGATGCCCCTGCTACCTGCCGTACTGCCGCCCGCCGTCAGGCCATCGATGGCGTTCATGATATTCGCCTTGTCGGCGCCCGTGGCGGATTCGAGTACGATGCGGTCCGAAGACGCGTATGTGACAATCGAGATCCTGTCGCGTGCACGCAGCTGCTCAACGAGCAAACCAAACGCACTCTTCATAAGCGGCAGTTTATAGGGATCATCCATCGAACCCGAAACGTCCAATAAGAACACAAGATTGGATGGCGGTAACGCATCCGACTCGATCTTTTTGGCCTGCAATCCTACGAG
Source organism: uncultured Eubacteriales bacterium (assembly GCA_964412285.1). Classification (GTDB taxonomy): domain Bacteria; phylum Bacillota; class Clostridia; order Monoglobales; family CAYZNM01; genus CAYZNM01. The sequence goes on from CAYPOE010000012.1 coordinate 6,862, forward strand.
CAGTATTTTGGTCTGTTGATTCCACGGACAATCGGCAATTTCAGTGGTGACAGAGAATGGTTCGCCCCACTCCGGTTCGGGATAATCGTAGTAAAAGTAGTTGAGCATCTCCTCGATCCGCACGGCGTCAGGCGGAGGCGTTTGCCCCTTGAGAATCATACGCCGAACATTGGCATATGACGCCGTATCCACATCGGCCGAAAATGTCGACAACGGGTTGGTAGATACGGCCTCGAAGCCGTTCTCGGTGATGGCTGCATACTCCTCGGTATTGGGCGCATCGGAAGCCACATCAGCTTCTTCGGTCTTAGATTCGGAAGCCACTGCGGCAGTGTCGCTGGTTACGCCACTGTACCCTTGGGTGGAAGAGGCGCTGCACCCTGTCAATACGGCGAGTAAGTACATGATTGCCATGGCCCGGATGAGCCATATGTTTCTATTGCTACGTTTGCACATGTCGCACTCCTTTTCTGTGAGATCCCTGTGAGATCCCTGTGAGATCCCTGTGAGAGCCTATCAACTCAGTAGGTTATGCAACTATAACATAGATCGAGCGAGAATGCAACCGCAGGATTTGTATATTTTCACCAATAAAGGCACGTTTATACGTGCCTTTCTTGATATTTTAGCCCCACATGCTGTCGATCTCTTTGCCAATGGCCTCGGGCTGCATCTTGTTTTTGAGGTAACGGAAACGCCCGTTCTCGCACGAAGTGAACGTCAGATTGCCGTCCTCGTCTGCGACGATCTCGCCGCACTCGGATAGCTCGAAGAACGGTTCTGTCCCCTCGACCGCCGCCCACGCGGCAGTCAGATCCCAACTCATGCGCCCTTCGGGACTGTGCAGACAGTAGGCGACGCGTACCGGATGGTTCTGCGGCATATCGCCGAAGTTCGCGCCCGTGATGATGGGCGCGCCCGTCTCGAACGGCGAGAGGATGATCGGCGACGGCCAACGTCGGTAGACGTTGTCGGCTGCGGGAATGTCCATGAGCACGTTCCATTCGGGTTCGCGAAACCCACCCGACATACTCACGAGCAGTCGAACCTTTCGGGACACCAACGCGTACCCTTCCTCGTCGTCGAGCAGCCGCGACAGGTTGTTGAGCGGCCCGATCGCGAGATAGACGACGCTGCCGTCGGCGCAGTCTTTGAGCGCGTCTACGGCCACTTCAAGCGCCGACGGTTGGGGCTTATCGGCGGGATAGATATTTTCGAGATGTTCGCTGATGTACTTGTCGTACTTGAAATATTCGGGCTGCATGAGGAAATCTTCATCTTCCCACTGCCCGACGGGTATGTCGGTATGCCCGTAAGCGCGGTTGATCGCGTCGATGCAGCCGCAGCCATACGGACTCGACGTGCAGTGCGTGACGGCCTTGAGCCTGTAATCCGTACGTTTGGTCAACAAGATATGCAAGAGTCCGAGCGCGCCTGCATCGTCGCAGTCGGGACCCATATCGGTATCGAGTATGATGTTGGTGATGTCTTTCATGATAATCTCCTAAGTGATATGTCTGTAAAATTTTACGTTCACGTTGGACGTAGTACGCAGTGATCGGCGGCAGGATTATACCGCCTCGTCCCCAAACGCGACACGAACTTTTTCAATTTCGCATAGCGCGACGAACGCTATACATATCCTCAAAACAGCATACGAAACCAACGCCGATATGGTGCGGGTAGATTTAGATATACACCTTGAGGAAATCGAGGTGCCGCTCATGGATGCGTGTGTAGAAAGTTGTTTTTGTTTGTCATACAGTCTATCATAGATGCAGTTGAATTGCAAGTAAAGAACGAGTAAAGGCACGGAAACAGTTCGCTTTCGCGTATGAATCGCGTCCACCAGTCACCGATACGGCATACGGTATGTAAAACCCCGCACAACGTACGGGGTAGGTCGATATTACGCGATGACGGCGATGGCCTCGATCTCGACGCGCGCACCTTTGGGCAACGCGGCGACCTGCACGCACGACCGCGCGGGCGGCGCATCGGTGAAGAACGCCGTGTACGCGGCATTCACTGCGGCGAAATCGGCGAGATCTGTGAGGAAGCACGTCGTCTTGACAATGCCACCGACCGATGCGCCGGCCGTTTCGAGTACAGCCTTGATGTTCTCGAGGCAGAGCGCGGCGGCTTTGGTCATATCGTTCTCTTCCATGACGCCATCCTTACCGATGGGCAACTGTCCCGAGGTGTAAACGAATCCACCTGCCTTGATGCCCTGCGAGTATGGGCCGATGGCGGCGGGTGCATCGGGTGTAAATACTACGTCTTTCATGCGAAACCTCCTAAAGATAGATTGCGTTATATAGCATATGTTACGCGAAAGTGAGTATATGCTCGAGGTCGGCGATGACTGTCTCCACATCCTCGAGTCCTACGGACAATCGGAAGTAGCGCTCATTCTCGGCGAGTTGCATCGCCTTGGGCGGCGTGAGGTCGATGCACATGGTCTCAAAGCCGCCCCAACTGGGTCCCGAGTGCATGATCTTGGCATTCTTGAGCATAGTCTGGGCGTTGTCGCCGCAGAGTACCGTGAAGCCCATGAGCGGCGAGTGGCCGCGCAACTGCTTGCTTGCAAGGTCATAGTTGGGATGCGACGGCAGCGACGGATGATACACAGTCTTGACCTTGGGATGCTTGGTCAGGAAATCGACGACAGCCACGCAGCTCTCACTGTGCGCGCGCATACGGTACGGCAAACTGCGCAGACTGCGCGCGAGCAGCCACGCGACGTCGGGCGCAATGATGCCGCCGAGCGTGCAACGGTAGTGGTTGACCTTATCCATCATAGCCTTGGAACCCGTAGCCACGCCCGCGACGATGTCGCTGTGACCGCCGAGGTACTTCGACGCACTGTAGAGCGAGATGTCGACGCCATACTCGTGCGGATTCTGGTGCATCATGGACGCCCACGTGTTATCCATCGCGACGACGACGCCGTGCTTGTGCGCCATCTCACAGATTGCGCGTATGTCGACGATCTCGTAGAAGATCCACGATGGACTCTCGATGTAGAGCAGCTTGGTATTGGGGCGGAATGCTGCCTCAAAGTCAGGGATATGCGTACCTTCGACGTAGGTTGTCTCTACGCCGATGTCTTTGATGATTGTATCGAACAGCGCGACCGTGCCGCCGTAGACGTACTTCATCGACACGATGTGGTCGCCGCTCTTCGCGACGCTCATGACTGCCGAGCTGATCGCGGCCATACCCGACGCGAAGCACAGCGCGGCCTCGGTACCCTCGAGCATAGACAGCATGAGTTCGGCCTCGTCCACGGTCGGATTGGTGCCGCGCGTGTAGCTGTAGGGTTGGCTGTCGCTTTCCCAATCGCGCGTGAACAGCGAATTGTTGAATACCGGCACCACAGGTGCGCCGTAGAACCGCTTGGTGTCGCGCGGCATCTTGGAACAAATATCGTTGGTCTTCATGATGACTTCCTCATCTGATATATGATGTAATCCGTGATATATGATGTAATGCGTAGTTTTTTTATTCTGAAATGATCTTCATCGCTTGCATGACGAGCTTGGCGAACTCCATCATCTCGTCGATCACGACGTACTCGTCGGCGCTATGCCCATTGCCGCCCGTGCCGCCGAACCCGATCGCGCGTCCGCCGCACTTGCGTGCGTACGTACCTCCCGCGCCACAGGCCAACTCGGCAGGTTTGCCTGTCGCCTCGGTATACAGCGCCATGAGTTTGGGGATTTGCGGCAGCGACGTATCGGCACGCAGCGGCCCTGAATCGTCGCAGTCGAGTGTCAGACCCGCGGCTTGTTCCGCAATCACGCGCGCAATGTCGGTGCCGTCGCACCGCGTCGGGTAACGGATATCGAACTCCGTCGTGATGACGCCGTCTCGTGTAGCGATATTGCCCACGTTGATGGTGAGCGGCAACTTACCGTCGTCGTCCGCACACGCGATCCCGAGTCCTGCGCCCGTGTAGTCGCCGCCGATGCGCTCGTGCAGGAAATCTATAATGGGCGGCAGTGTGATATGCAGTTCGTGCAATGCCGCGATGAGTTTGATCACGGCGTTGTCGCCGTTCTGTGGACTCGCCCCATGACACGCGACGCCTGTTGCGGTTAACACGACGTTGTCGTCGTCGCGTTCGACAGTTACTTTGTACCGTTCGGCCACGGCGGCCAATGACGCGTCGTGGACCTGCGCGGCCTTGACTGTCGCATGGCAGATGTCGGGTACGATGTTGGGCGCACTACCGCCGTCGATGGCGACAAGTGCGCCGCCGCATTCACCCGCGAGTTTGCCGACCATGCGACCACTCTCGCGCGCGACGAAGAATCCTGTATCGGGTACAATGCCGAATACGGGCAGTGGCTGCACGGTATTGTAGTACGCCATGTCGTCCATGCCCGTCTCCTCGTTGCAGCCGAACACGATGCGGATCTTGGTGCGCGGCACGTAGCCGCTCTCGGCGAGTACGCGCAGACCGTACAGTGCCGAAATCGCGGCGACTTTGTTGTCGGCGACCCCGCGCCCGTACACACGCCCATCCTTGACTACGCCGCCGTACGGCGGCACACTCCAACCGTCGCCCTCGGGTACAACGTCGAGGTGCGTAAACACACCTACATACCCGTCGCTCGAGTGCGTAGTGGAGCACGAGTCCAACTCGGCGTAACCGATGTGATTGTCGAGATTGACGCAGGTGAAGCCCAACGACTTCCCCAATTCGAGCGCGTAGCAGAGTGCATTGTACGCACCCTCGCCGTAGGGCTTATCCCCGACGGGCGGCTCATTCACACTCTTGATTTGCACGAGTGCAGAGAGTTCGCGGATCATATCGTCGCGATATGTTTCGAGTGCAGTATTTAACGCTATATCCATCATGGATCTATGTCCTCCCACTTGCATCAGACATGCATACGCATTATTATAGTACGGCACGTCCATCCTGTCAACATCAATTATTCACAGACTTTGAGCGTATAGCGCACATGATTCGGTATGCCACTCACAGTTACGCCATCGGTGTCCAACGCAACCGTGGCGGTATACGCGACGCGACCCGTACTGTCGCAGATGTCGCACGTAGCAGATTCGCCGGCGCGCAGATATCCGACGATGAGTGTAAGGTTATCGGTGTAATCGTAGTCGAAGTCGTTCTGGAACGCACCCAGGGCCACGATGTGGCCGGGACGTACAAGTACGGGCAGTGAGAAGTAGTCATGCGCACTCTCGACGTACCGCGCACCGTCGACGCGCTGCCCGCTCTGCAAATCATACCACGTACCATCAGGTACGTAATATCGCGCCACGCCGTCGGCGTTGAAGATCGGCGCGACGAGCAGCGCGTCGCCGAGCATATACTGCGTATCGGCGTTGAGGCACGCGGCATCGTTGGGGAAGTCGAGCAACATGGGTCGCATGACGGGCAGTCCCGTCCGATGGTTCTCGACACTCTGCGCATAGAGGTACGGCATGAGCCTGCCCTTGAGCAGTGTGAAGTGGCGCAGCACATCGACGGCCTCGTCGTCGAACAGCCACGGCACGCGGTACGACGAGTTGCCGTGCAGACGACTGTGCGTCGACAGCAGCCCGAATGCCGCCCACCGCTTGTAGATGTCGGGTGTAGCCGTCGCCTCGAAGCCGCCAATGTCGTGCGAGAAGTACCCGAATCCGCTGCACGACAGCGACAATCCCCCGCGCAACGTCTCGGCCATCGACGCGTACTCGGCCGTACAGTCGCCGCCCCAGTGTACGGGGAACTGCTGTCCGCCCGTCGTCGCACTGCGCGCGAACAGGCAGCCGTGGGTGTCGCTCTGTACGAGTACCTCATGCACAGTTTTGTTATAGAGGTAACTGTAATAGTTGTGCATATCCTCGCCGCGGCTGCTGTCGTGATAGACCGCGTCGGATGGGATGCGCTCGCCGAAATCGGTCTTGATGCAGTCGACGCCCATGTCGAGCAGGGCTTTGACCTGATCGGCGTACCATCGGGCGGCGGCGGGGTTCGTAAAGTCGACGATGGCCATACCTGGCTGCCACATGTCGAGCTGATATACACCGCCGTCGGGCTTGCGCAACAAGTAGCCATTCGCAACGCATTCGGCAAACGCTTCGGACTGCTGTGCGATATATGGGTTGAGCCACACGCTGATCCGCAGGCCCCGATCTTTCAGACGCTTCAGTATCGCGGCGGGATCGGGGAAGTATCGCTCGTCCCAACGGAAGTTGCACCAACGGAACTCCCGCATCCAGAAGCAGTCGAAGTGGAACACCGACAGCGGGATACCGCGCTGCGCCATGCCGTCGATGAATGATGTGACCGTTTCTTCGCTGTAGTCCGTCGTAAACGATGTCGTCAACCACAACCCGAACGTGTACGGCGACGGCAGCGCGGGTACGCCCGTGAGTGCGACGTAATTGCGGAGCGCGTCGGACGGACTATCCCCGCCGACCACGCAGTAGTCAAGGATCTGCCCAGGTACCGCAAACGCTACGTCGTTCACAACCTCCGAACACACTTCGTACGATACGTAGCCCGTGTGGTTGACAAGTACGCCGTAGCCGTTCGACGACAGGTAGAACGGCACGCACTTGTAGCCCTGCTCGCTGCATGTACCGCCATCCATGTTCCACGTCTCGACGGACTGCCCATTCTTGACGAACGGCGTGAAACGTTCGCCGAACCCGTAGAGCTTCTCGCCCACGCCAACAGACAGGCGTTCGAGCATGTAGGTATCATGGCCCTGCGGCACCGACCACGGATGGTCGTCGGTATACGCCGCGCGGATCTGTTTTGCGTACGCGCCGTCGGACTCGACGTACGCGGCCGCACGTCCGCGGCTCTGTGTCAGGAGTCTGCCTTTGTGCGTGAATGTCACGTCCCACGCGCCGCCGAGCCGTACCGTGACGCATGTATCGCCCGAGCGCAACGACGCGTATGTATCGGCAATCTCGACGGTCGGTGCGAAGCCCGCCTCGCCGATGAGGTCGAAGCCTTTGGGCGCGTGTCCGCCGCTGTAGTGTTCGTACCGCACACGCACGACGTTGGGGCGCGGCGACGACACGTACATCGTAATCACGGGGCCGCCGAGCGTCTGCCCGCGATGTACGATTTTCTGCTGCGTCACGAGTACCGCGAAGCCATCGGCGGTACGCCACGCTTCGTGTGCGCAACCCGCGCGGTGTAGGATGAAATATTTATGCGACAGCCAATAACCGTTGTTGAACTTCATAGCGAATACCCCTTATATTTTTATAAATATGGGATTGCGATAACTGGTGAAACGATTATATCACGAATCGAGGATCGTGTCCACATCCCCGCGCGGCGTTCGTCAAACTTTACGGGCATTGCACGCATCGCGAACGTTGTTATACATCGTGATTTATGATATAATGTAACGTAGCAAATATCACAAATATGTATCTTGATAAATCAAGGGGGTACTGTATGTTTAAGCTATCCGCGTTCGCGGACGAGATTGCCGAGGCGTTGCCCGAGCAGTTGAAGGCGCTGAACGAGTACGGCGTAGGTTCGATTGAACTCCGCATGGTAGGCGGCAAGAACATAGCCGACCATACCGTCGACGAAGCCACGGAAATCTACAAGCTGTTGCAGCAGCATGGCATAACGGTATCGGCGATCGGTTCGCCAATCGGTAAGGTACCGCTCGACGGTGCCGCAGAGTCCGAGCGCAAACGTTTCAACCACGTGCTCGAGCTTGCACGCGCGTTGCACGCGCCCAATATCCGCTTGTTCAGCTTCTATACCGAGGATAAGGACGCCAACGCGTACGAGGTCGTACGGCGCATGGGACAGTGGCTGTCAGATGCGAAAGGCAGCGGGGTCACGCTGCTGCACGAGAATGAGGCGGGTATCTACGGCGATGCGCCCGAACGCAATCTGCACATCGCCGAATCATTGCAAGCCGACGATTTCGGCCTGATCTTTGATGCGGCGAACTATATCCTGTGCGGTTACGACGCATTCGATGCATTCAACCTTACGGCTCCGCACGTGCGCTACATGCACATCAAGGATGCCAAAGAGGGCAAGGTCTGCCCGGCAGGTATGGGCGACGGCAACTTGAGTAGGATATTGCCGCGCGTGTGCGACAAACACATGTACCTATCCATCGAGCCGCACCTCAAGGGACTCGCGGGCTACACCGACGGCAACAGGGAGTACGACGGCGATGACAGTCGCGGATTGTTCACACTCGCGCTATCGTCGCTCAAGCGTATACTCGATGACACACATCTGCAATACAACTAATTCATGCATTGATTTGATTTGCGGAGGTTACTTATGGTAAGGATCGGTATCATCGGCTTTGGCAACATGGGTACGAGCCATGCGACCAACATCGCAGCGGGCAAGATTCCGGGCATGTGCATCGGGGGCATCTGCGACGTCAAAGCCGAGCGTTTGGAGTACGCCCATCAGCTTTACCCTGAGGTCACACTGTACGGCGACGCCGCCGCCATGATGGATTCAGGCAACATTGACGCCATCATCATTGCCGTACCCCACTATCTGCACCCGGAGATGGCGATTTACGGCTTCAGCAAGAAACTCCACGTCATGACCGAGAAACCCGCCGGCGTGTACACCAAACAGGTGCGCGAGATGATCGCCGCGCACACGGATAAGAGCTTGCAGTTCGGCATCATGTTCAACCAACGCACCAATCCGCTCTACCGGGAGGTACGCCGTTTGGTCAAAGAGGAACTTGGCGAACTCAAGCGCGCAACTTGGACGATCACCGGCTGGTATCGTTCGCAGTCGTACCACGACAGCGCGAGTTGGCGTTCGACGTGGTCGGGCGAGGGCGGGGGCGTACTCATCAACCAGAGTCCGCACAACCTAGACCTGTTGCAGTGGATCATCGGGATGCCGAGGCGCGTGTTTGGTTACTGCCAATTCGGGCGATTCTATACTATAGAAGTAGAGGATCAGTCGACGTCGATGTGGGAGTATGACAACGGCGCGATTGCGCAATTCATCACGACGACGGGTGAAGCCCCTGGTACCAATCGTCTCGAGATCGCGGGCGACTACGGCAACATCATCGTCGACGGCGATACCATCACGTTCTACAAGAATACCGTCAGCGAGCGCGCATTCAATCGCACGAATACGGCGGGATTCGGCACGCCGCCCTGTGAGAAGATCGAGATCGTCCCCGAAGGCGAGAAGCTCGAGCACGTTGGCATACTCCGCGCGTTCGTAGACGCGATTGAGCATGGCGGCGAACTCGTCGCGTACGGCGAAGAAGGTCTGAATCAGATCATGCTGACCAACGCGATCTACATGTCGACATGGACGAATGGCTGGATTGATCTGCCGTTCGACGACGATGCGTACTACGCGCTGTTGCAAGAACGCATCGCGACGAGTCAGCCCAAGGCCGTCGCAGATAAGACACTCGATGTGGCGGGTTCGTTTATCAACGACAAGTACGCGAGCAAATAAGCCGCGATGAATGACACAGAACATGATTCCCACGTGTATCCGCTCACGATACACGTGGGGCGACAGGATAAGCATATTCAGGGTACGAACAAGTACCTGCAATATGCAAGGCATCTGGTAGATATTGCATCACGGTAAAGGCATCTCGTTCTAAGACAAACTGGCAGACACGTAGAGAAGCTGGTTAGATGACAACTCCGTCGATATACTTGTCGACGGCGCATTCCACGGCATATACGAATCCGACATCGCCGACGTCATCGTACATGACGCGCCCGCCACTGTGCGGCACACCTGATAATTCAAACAATTATTACGTTATTTTTATTCTATTTTATTTCAAAGGAGATACGGAATACAGTATGCAAAAGACCGGCAATATTCAAGTACACACACAAAATATCTTCCCCATTATCAAGAGGTGGCTCTACTCCGACCGCGACATCTTCCTACGCGAACTCGTCTCCAACGCCTGTGATGCGATCAGCAAGCTGCGTATGCTGCGCAACATGGGCAAGGCCGAACCTACCGACGAGCCGTACGCGATCCGCATCCGAATCGACAAGGACGGCGGCACGCTCTCGGTCGAGGACAATGGCGTG
>CAYPOE010000013.1:0-16635 GCA_964412285.1 uncultured Eubacteriales bacterium
CATGAGGATCTTACCATCGATCTCGATCATAGGCTGCTCGAGATCCAGAGGGTTTACATAACGCACTACGCCGACCGAACCGTTGGACATGAGTACAGATTTCCCTATCAGCTCAAATGGCATACGATTCACGAACAGGTTGACAATGGCGTAGTCGAGATCGGAAAAACGCCCGTTGGACAACTCGTTGAGGATTGTGAACGGACTGTGCGCCTGCTTATAACAGCGATTGGATACCATTGCGTCGTATATATCTGATACGGCTGTCACACGCGCCAACAACGGTATATTGTCTCCGACCAATCGATGTGGGTACCCGGTACCGTTGATCTTCTCGTGGTGGTGCAATGCGGCCAATGCGATGTCGGGATCGATATCTGCGTTGTCTTTGAGTAGATTATAGGAGAACGTGGCGTGCATCTTGACGACCTCAAACTCACTGTCGGTGAGTTTTCTTGGCGCGTTCAATATATCCTGTGGTATGCACGTCTTACCGATGTCGTGTAATAGACCCGCAGTGACGAGCTTGTGTACCGTGTGTTCGGATAGGTTCATCCACCTGCCCAACAGGCCGTTGAGCAACGATACATTGGCGCTGTGTCGGAACAGGTATTCATCGATGTTGCCCGGATTGTTGATGCACTGAAAAATCAGCGAAGGCTCTACGTCGTTGAGCCTTTGTTGGATGTCGTCGGATAACATCTCGACGTCGTGGCTCGATACCGCGTAGTCCTGTTCGACGTTGTTGATGAAACCCTCTGTCTTTTTGGCTACATCCGAATATCCGACCGTTTCTTCAAGGTACCTCTGCTCGAGCGTCATGGGCAGTCCATGTTCGATCAGCAATTCGTGCATCTCGGGCGCGACATATATATTGCGCGACGCATTGTTGATGCGTTTCAAACGGTCGATGAGGCGTTGGGTGAGTACCGCCCCCTTGGCGACCAACAGCAGCTTGCCTGAATAATTATATATATCATGCGTTACACGCAGACCTTCATACAGATACTCAATGGAAATGGGTTCCAGTTTTCCTTTGGAGTGATATGACATATCGCCGCTCCTTCACGTATATTCCGTCTATAATTATAACACTGCCCATGGTATTATGCAAGCGACTTTTATCAATATTACCTCATGCGTTGAATTTATACATGGACAACATACATACTCTCACGATGTGCGGCATACATATGCTCTGCAAGCCCATATATGCCGCCTTGACAAGGGTTGCCAATTCATAGTACAATGAGTATAACACAGCATGAAATAGCCCGTAATACTTGTAATGAATGAGGTCATTGAAAACCGCATGTCTTACGCAATGGAACGCACGATACGTCCACGCGCCAAACGCGGGCGCTTGCGCGGAGTCTTGACGGCGTTTGTCGTCGTATTGGTGCTATGTTGGATCGCGCGTTACATGTTGTATGAGCGTTGGTTTCCCATACACTACTACGATACCGTCAGTGAGGTAGCCGCGCAGTACAATGCCGATCCGCTACTCATACTCTCGGTCATCAAGGCCGAGAGCGGTTTTGAGCGCACGGCAGTGTCTCACCGCGACGCCATGGGATTGATGCAACTGACCGAATCCACAGCGGAGTGGTGTGCGGCACAGATGGGCGCGCCGCAAGGCGTCGACCTTCACGATGAACGCACCAATATCGCGTTGGGTACGTGGTACTTTGCCCACTACCTATACGGCAAGTACGGCGACCTCGATACGGTACTCGCGGCCTACAACGCAGGCCCGGGTAACGTGGACAAGTGGCTCGACGATACGCGTTACTCATCCGATGCACACTCGCTCGACAACATACCGTATCCTGAGACTCATACTTTTGTCAAGCGCGTCAAATTATACTATGCCATCTATCAACTGCTCTATTATTAAAAATACCCTATTACTACATCGACTGTTTTGTGATAAAACTTTTGCCAGCATACTAGCATAGAGGGATATTAGGGATACATTGGGCGAGAGTTCTATGAAACGAAACCACTTAGACCATACGAGGAGATAGTTATGCGATACACACCCAAGTACGGCTTGGCCGATCTGACGCCCGAGCAGTCGGTCTGCGTTACGCAGTTCTGTAAAGGATACGCATCGTTCATCGATTACGCTAAGACCGAGCGGAGAGCCAATGTCTGCGCGCAAACCATCGCGAAACAGTTCGGATTCAAGGATCTATCCGAGTATGATGCGTTACAGCCTGGCGACAAGGTCATCATCAACAATCGTGGCAAGGGTATCATCTTTGCCGTCATCGGTCAGAAGCCCATCCGCGAGGGCGTCAACATCATCGCGTCGCACATCGATGTGCCGCGCCTCGATCTCAAACAGAACCCGCTATTCGAGGACAGCAACATCGCGTTCTTCAAGACGACGTACTATGGCGGCATCAAGAAGTACCAGTGGACATGCGTGCCGTTGGCGTTGCACGGCATCGCGGTGCGTACCGACGGCGAGGTCGTCGACATCACGATCGGCGAAGAACCTGGCGACCCTGTGCTCATGATCAGTGACCTGCTGCCGCATTTGGCGCAGGATCAGATGAAGAAGACGTTGGCCGAGGGCATCACGGGCGAGAGTCTCAATGCGATACTCGGGATCGAGCAGGCCGAGGAACCATCCGAAGACAAGTCTGCATCCGAGGACAAGCCCGCCAAGCCCAAGAAGTCCGCATATGCCAACATACTCAAGATCCTGAACGAGAAGTACGGTTTGATCGAAGAGGATCTGCTGTCGGCCGAGTTTGAGCTTGTACCCGCCGACGATTCGCGCGACGTCGGACTCGATCGCGCCATGCTCGCCGCGTACGGCCACGACGATCGCGTATGCGCCTATACGTCGCTGATGGCCGTGGCCGAGTTGGGCATACCCGAGCGCACGGCGGTCTGTATGCTGGCAGATAAAGAAGAAGTGGGTTCGATGGGCAACGGCGGCCTGCAGAGCCGTTTCTACTCCAACGCATTGCTGCGTCTCATGCATATGCGCGACGGCGTCAGTGACAACATCGCATTCATGGATCTCTGCAACAACTCGTACTGCCTGTCGGCCGACGTGGCTGCCGCATACGATCCCAACTACAAAGAGGTGCAGGAAGTCAAGAACGCGCCCAAATTGGGGCATGGCATCGTGTTGACCAAGTACACGGGCGGGCGCGGCAAGGGTGGCTCCAACGACGCTGACGCCGAGTACATGTCCATGATCCGCCGCATCTGGAACGACGCCGACGTCGTATGGCAGATCGGCGAACTGGGGAAGGTCGATCAGGGCGGCGGTGGTACGGTTGCGATGTTCGTCGCGAACTACAACATCCGCACGATCGACTGCGGCGTCGCGCTACTCAGTATGCACGCGCCGATGGAGATCGCGGCCAAGTACGACATCTACATGGCGTATAAGGCATACAAAGCCTTTTATCAAGCCGACTGCTAAAAAAATACAGGGGCGACAGACCGTCGCCCCTGTATTTTTATGTATCAGCGTGGAATGATGCGCTGCAACCGCGCATAGAACAGATCCAGTGAATAATCGCAGAGTACGAGTGCGAACTGCGCGACGAGCAATGTCGGAATGAGCAACGCGTCCGCGTCGAATGACAGCAACTGTCGGAATAGCAGGTAGATGCCCAACGCAGCGCCATCGAGTATGATGATCTTGATGATATACTGCACGACAACGCTCTTGATGCGCATGACAAACACGCGTATCAATGGGTATGCGCCGTACGCGACGAAGAGGATGGGTATGAGTGGGTACGCCATGTGCAGCATGACGGAGAGCAATGCGGCCGCGATGTAGCAAGCCGCGCCGTTGGCGGCGTTGGTCTGCATGGTGTACGCGTGTACGCAAAATACACTCGCGTAGATCAGCACCAATTCCATTGCCGGAATCAGGCGTATCAAAAACATGCATACCATGATGACGGCACACATGAGTCCGCCCAATGTAATGGTTCGGTATTTTCGCATAAGTAAAGGTGCGTCAGCAGCAACCGCCGCGGCACAGGCAGTCGAGACACATCAGCGTCGTACAGCACTCGCACATCCCCGACCCGGGATTGCCCCCGTAGCCGCCCGCGTTGGAGTTGTACATATAGGCATTATTGCGTTTGAGCAGACCGTTGAGCGCGCTGCGGTAGGTAAAGTTGTTGGGTTCGAGTTCCGTGGCGTGGCGGAAGTAGCGCAACGCTTCGTCGTGGTACCCGCGCTGCAACGCGATGGATCCCTTGAGGTAGCACCATTCGGCACCTTGCTCGCGTATATCGTCGAGTGCGATGTCGGCCTCGTCGAGTTTGCCGCGCGCGATGAGGTCGCGCACGTGCGCGTACAGCTGTTCGTTTTGGCCGCGATATTCGCTGTACGTATTGAACCCGCCGTCGTACCCGCCACTGCCTCCACGGTTGTCGCTGTATGACGAACCGCCCGCCTTACCATCCATGATCATCTGGTAAGCGGCATTGATTTCCTTCATCTTTTCCTCGGCGAGGTTTGCGAGCGGGTGATTGACGTACTGATCGGGATGATATTTCTTGGTCAGCTCGATATAAGCCTTTTTGACCGTAGCCTTGTCGGCGTTCTGCGGAACGCCCAATACTTCATATGGATTCATAGTCTACATATCTGAACGTCCGTGCTCGTGACGACGTTCGTCAGGGTTCTTTGCACAGCGAAGGTTTTGGCGAATCGGCACAGAGTTGCTCAATCGTGCGGCGCATACCGCCGTAGATGATGTTGCGACAGATGCCGTCGTCGTGGTAGAGGTACAACAGTTCGTAACACAGCGCCAGATCTGCCGCACACAAAGTCAGTAACTCCCGCACGCGTGGCAACAACGACGCTTTGAGTGCGCGCGCGTCATCGGTATTGTTGACGACATTCTCGACAAGGAACGGGTTGTAGCGCCGCTTGATACAATCCTCGACGATGTCGTTGTATGCGTCGGCGATATACGCGAACCGCCCGACTTGCGCACCGATGTGCGACAACGCCGCGCGTGCATCGCCCGACAACGCGTCACATACATCATACGCGCAGATCCGCGACATCATGTCGGATACAGGCTTCGCCGCCCTATCCACTGAATCGCACCCGTCTGCCTCGAGTACACGTTGCGCCGCCATACATTGGTCTACATAATCATATAATTCCGCATAGCGGTCGCGCATCTTGTGCGCTCCGCGTCCGAGTACCCACGGCAGCGCGCGATGTAAACCGCGCTCGTCGACTGCGTTATCGCGTATCTTGTGATATGTGAGCAGCGCGTTGACGTCGGCCGCGTAACCGACAGCCGCACTGTCGATGACGACAGGCGCCTTGTTCCATCGGACGATGCAGCGTTTGGGCTGATATGCGACGGCCTCTTCGGACACGGCGCTGAGCAATACGGCCAAGAACGCCGCGTCATAACTCAAACCCCAGCGATACATCTGTCCGCAGCTGCGTCCGATGCAACGGCATACGCCGCAGTAGTACGCGCGGTACGCGTGATACTCACGCACCTTGAGTTCGTCGACGTACGCCTTGATACTACCGAACATAACAATCGACTCCGGCCTTTGGCCTCTGCGCGATCGACTCTATTGCCATACGTTCTGGATCTGTCCCCAAACGACGGTCCACTTGCTACGTACGGCGTACCAACTACCCGCGTACAGGGCGCGTTTATTGATGGTGTAGAAGCCATTGTCGCTGACGCTGCCTGATACGCGAAAGGTCAGTGTCGCGTCGTAGCGCTCCGGATTGGCGGCCTTGGTCATTGTGCCGTCGCGGTACGTATAGTCTATCATAGACGGGCGTACATTATGCGAAACCAATACACCCATGTCATCGGTGATCTTTTCGTCCAACGTGAACGGCGCGTTGACGCTGCGCTCAAGGAGTTCAAGCGCCTGCTGTTTGATGCCTTTGATCGACAGCGTATAATAGAAGTCCGCAGTTTGACCGACGGTCTTGGTATTGGGTGCAAAGAAGCGCACATATGCGCCGATGGCCATCACGATGATGAGTACGACACATATGAGGTCGATGGGATTAAAACCGATGATTCTGCGCGTACGTTTCTTTGTCATTTGCCTGCACTCCCGCTCTTGATCACGCGTATGTCTACGACATAGCCATTCATCGAATATCCCTTGCCGTGGATGGGCAGTTGTTTACCCGCACATATGAGGTCATAACTGCCACGGAACTCGTGGTCGCTCTCGTTGACCGTCGCCGTGAAGGTCGCGAGCACCGAGAATTTGTCGGGTACCTTGATGATTACGTACTCGCCGAGGTCGTCGTTGGGCAATGTGCGCTCCTGTTCCTTGATTTCGACGGACTTCAACGTACACGTATCGATGTTGGACACGCCGTATGTTGCAGACTGTTCGACGCCCCTGCGGTATGCTTCGGTCACGGAGATATCGACGTCAGAGATCTCCATATCGAATTCGATCTCGGACACGTTGCCACTGCCGCCACCCTCATCGCCCTTGCCGCGCATGACCAAATACGCGACGGCTACGCCTATGACTACCACCACGACGGCCAATATGATGTAGTCGGACATCTTGAGCCGCTTGATAAATCCCATAATACACTCCTAATTGCGTCTATTCATGCGTTCTTTTTACACAGTTTCAAATAATACGATTCCATGGCGTCCGTCATGTGCTGCGCCGAGAACGACGCATCAAACGTGCGTGCCGCCCCATCGCCCAATGCCTTGTAGTAATCCGCATCTATCAACAGACGTTCAAGCTGCGCCGCCATACTGTCCGCATCGTGTTGCGGCACGACGACGCCGTTGACGCCGTCGGAGATGACCTCAGGATTTCCGCCGTAGTCGCTGACCACGGCGGGTATACCGAGACTCATACCCTCGAGCAACGACAGACTCGAGGCTTCAGTACCGTACGACGCGTTGACCTGTACGCGCGTCAAGCACAGCAACGCATTGGTATCTTTGACAAAGCCCAACAGTCGCACGTCGTCGGAGATGCCGAACTGCTTGGCGTACGCCGCGATGTTATCAGACTCCCTGCCTGTACCCGCAATCGCGTACACCGCGTCGATGCCGCGTTGCTTGAGTTTCGCCGCCGCCTCGAGGAAGTAGCGATGCCCCTTGATGGCCTCGAGCCGCGCCATAATCGTAATCACGGGCTTATCTCCAGCTCGAAGCGTCGCACGCATCGCCTCGAGCCTATCATCACTGACGCGGTTGAGTTTGTCGACCCCGTTGTAGATGACGACGATCTTGTCGGGGCGAATCCCCGTCTGGGTCAAGTTCCGCTTGGCAGCTTCGGCCACGGCGATGACGCCGTCGGCGAACGTGTTGCCCACAAACGTGTTGAACAGCAGTCCTGCGCCCGTCGTCTGTCTGCGCGACGGCTCAAACACCGAGTGACGCGTGTAGACCAACACGGGCACGCGCTTGATCCGCGCCGCGACGCGCGCCGATAGGCAGCCGTGCGTATGCAGCAGATGCGGTCGGTGTTGTGCGAACAGTCGCATGAACGCACGAATCCCGCTCACGCTCGACGACGTATCGGCGATGCCGTCGACGGTATGCACGGTCACGTCGAGCGCCCGCACATTGGCATATAGCAAGCTGCCCTGCGGCAACACGACTTCGACGTTGAAGCGCCGCCTATCGTAGTGACGCAGGTAGGTCAGCAGGTGATGTCCTGCGCCGCCGATGTTGGTATCAGATATGACATGCATGAGATGGATGCGATCCACGACGGCGACCTCCTATGCGTTTTGTTTGGCTTGCTCGATGTGTGCGACGTTGTTCGCAGCCACGCACAACGCTACGGTGATCATAAACATCAGGAATACGCGGTAGTTGTAGAACACGTAGTCAAACGCGCCCTGCAACAGAAAGCCGAGCATCCCTGCGATGAGTGCCGCGCACAGCGGCCCAAAGAATGTCTTGCGATACGCGAGAAAGCCGCGCAACGACTTGTACAGCGCGTTGCCCGTCATGAGTACAAACGCGGTGAGTCCTGCGACGCCCATCTCGGACAGCAGCTGCAAGTAGAGGTTGTGCGAGTGTGGCGCGAGTACGCTGCTGTACGCGTAGAACGGGTAGATCTTGTTGAACGCATCGCCGCCGAGTCCGAGGCCATACATGCCGAAGTCGCGCAGCATGTTGAGCGTACCGAGCCAGATGAAGTAGCGGTACGACGTGGATGTATCCTCGAGGTTTCCGATGCTCAAGAAACGATTCATATAGCTGCTTGGCAGAACAAACATGAGTACGAGCAACGCGAGGATGCCATAGGGAAGGAGTCGCGGCTTGACGAGTACGATATAGACAAACGCCGCGAGCATGAGTCCGAGCCAGCAGCCGCGCGACTGCGTCATGAGCATACACACGAACGCCACGCCGATCACGCCGACGTACGCGACGCGCGACAGCAGATTCTTGCGCGTCCAGAGCATGGCGACCGCAATGGGTATGAACAACAGCAGGTATTCGCCGAGGACGTTGGGGTTTTGCAGCGTGGAGTACACGCGTACCGTCGACTCGTAGAACATATCCTTGTCGATCCACGCGCCCATGAGGTCGGAGCCGAAGAAGTACTGGTACACGCCATACCCCGCGACCAACAGTCCCGCGCCACAGATCACGGTGAGCAGCCAGCGCAGGTTATGCGCCGACGACGCGGCGTTGATGATCAGGAAGTAGGACGAGATGAATACCGCGATGATGAGCCAGATCTTGACGCTCGCGACAGGCGTCAGCGACGTAAATGCGTACACGGCGTACACCACGAGGAAGATGAGCACGTAGAACGCGCTGCCCGTGAGCTTGATAAACGGCCGTCCACGATACAGGCATTGCAGGAAGAATGCGGCGTACGTGAACAGGATCAGTCCGACACAAGCCATCGTAGGTGCAATGACCGCCGTCGCCGCGATCAGATACACGCCGATGATGTAGTTGTTGAGGATGGCTGTCGCCATGATAAAGCCGACGAGACCCACGATGATATACAGCTTGGGTATGAACAGCGTCGCCAACGACAGCAGCAGTCCGATTACACTGCCGTAGGTCAGGCAGCGTACGCGCGTGAAGATGCGCATGTAGCGCAGAATGTTGTTGTCACGGAGTGATTCGCCCGTCGCGGACTCGATCAAGCGGCGCAGCATCGACTTATTGAAGAACGCGAGTATGATGAGGTTGGCGCGTATGCCAATGACGCCGAAGATGATCGCCAAGATGTACGCCAAGATCATCCAGCGCGACGCCGAAAAGATGTGTACGCCGAACGCGTACGCGATGAGCTGCGTGATCGCGCCGACGAATAAGATCCAGCCATAGAAACACGTGTTGAGTGACCAGAAGCACAGCGCGACGCGCCGGATCAGCGCGATCAACTCGCTGCCGTCGATGAACGCGCGAAATGCCGCGCTGCACGACACGGTGAGGTTGGATAACGCGTTGAACGGTTTTTCACAGAAGCCGAAGATCAATGAACCCTTAAACATAATGAGCCTGCTTTATCTGAGGTCTATCGCGTGCCGAGTTTGTGTAGCCGGAGTGCGTATCCCGATGCTGCGTACACGATGCCGCCGCACGATACGGTGATGACTGTAAACAGTAGCGTCGACAGGTTTCGCGTTACATACGACGCACCTACGACCGCCGCGCACATCAGCCCCACGCATACCGCCACGCGTAGCGCGTAATGCAGCAGTGATTTGTTGAATACACCCGCCACGTCCCGTGCCACATACAGCATGAGTAGAATCCCGCCCAAGATCTGCCCCAACGCCGCCGCCAACGCGTAATACGGCGCAGCTACGCCGTTGTAAAACATGAGTAGCGCTGCGACGGTATTGATGACGATGCCTGCAATCGAGCAGACCATAGGAATCATGACGCGCTGCTTGGCGTAGAGCGACTTGTTGAGGATCTCATTCGCGCCGAGCGACAGCATGGCGAGCGCGTAGCACGTGAGTGCAATCGACGTGCGCGTCACGGCCGTATCGTCGAACGCGTTGCCGCCGTAGAGTAGCTGTACGATGGGGCGACTCAACAGGATTGTACCCGCCATGATCGGCGATATGATGAGCAGCATGGTCTTGAGCGACAGTTGCACAGTATCCGCGTACTCGTCCGCCGCGTCGGCGCGCGACAGGCGCGGGAAGATGTAGTTGGTGATGGCGAACGTGAATACGCCGACGACGATCGTGTAGAGTCGGTTCGCGTACTCAAGCGGGTTCATGCCCGCGCCGCCGTCCTGATAGGATGCGAGCCGATTGTTGATGAGCATACAGATCGGCGCCATCCACGACGACACGAGGATCGGCAGCGACAGCGCGTAGACGCGTTTCATGTGCGACGACAATGGCTCGAACACGGGTCGGAAGCCGAATCCCGTCTTGCCGACCGGCGGCAACTGGATCGCCCACTGCGCGACCCAGCCGAGCAGCATGGCGACCGCCACGCCCACGATGCCGTAGCGCGTGTTGAGCGTCAGCATGTAGACGATGACGAGCAGATTCGATACGATGCTGACGAACGCGGGTACGACAAATTCGCCGAACGATTGCAGCAGCCCGACGTAGCAGTACACGAGTACGGTGAACACCGTCGTAGGCAACAGAATCACGAGCAGTCGCCCCGTGAGTGCAACGGCGTCCGCGTCGGTCATGCCCGGCGCAATCGCCGATATGATGTAGCCGCGCAACAATATCGCTGCGATGCAGAAGAGTGCCGCGATGGATACGGTCGTCGTGATGAAGGTATTCGCGAAACGGAACGCACCTTGTCTATCCTCACTGCCGTCAGCCGGATGCAGGATCGCGTTAAATACAGGGATAAACGTCGATAACACCGCCGCACCCAACGTCACATCGAAGAATGTGATGGGTATGCGGCTCGCGTTGAATAGCGCCGTTGCCTCGAGTCCGAGGCCGTAGCTCTGTGCGACGAGTCTGTCGCGGAGTAGCCCGAGCAGCTTGGACAGCAGCGTACACAGCATGATGATGCCGACGGTGACGGCGGCTTTCTTATCCCTCATACGGTACCTTCATAATGAATACTATACTTTATAAATACTATACTTTTTAATATACTTTAATCGCGAACACAGGACAGTCGTGCGCACAGTATCCGCACAATACGCAGCGTGTATCGTCGACACGTGCCGTACGTTCGAGCGTCAACGCGCCGTGCGAACATCGTGCGGCGCACTTGCCGCAACCTTCGCACCACGGCTCGATATGCAGCGACTTATTGTGCAACGCATCCGATACCGTAGGTGCTTGTCCGTTGCACAAGCATTCCCATGCGTCGACCGTCGACTCGACTTCGCGCACACTGCCCATACCCACCGCGACACTCGGCAACGCCAAGTCGTGTGCGTACGACAGCGCCTCGGCGTAGCGTGTGAGCAGATTACCGCCGCCGAGTGCCTTCATGCCGTAGATGCCTTTGCCACGGCTTTGGGCATACCGTATGGCGGCGAGCATATCATCAGTCGCACCGTCGACGATGCCGACGCCCGCGATGTTGATGATCGGGTGAATTACATCGATGTCGGGCAGATCGGCCGCCGCGTATACGCAAGCGACATGATGTGTCGACACGCCGACTGCGCGCAGTATGCCGCGTTGCCGCAGCTCGTACAGTGCGTCCAATGCCTCGGCGTGACCGCGCAGCGTCGCCGCACTCTCCTGCTCGTGCAGCAGAAAGACGTCGATGCAGTCGCGATCCAACGCGCGGCGCGCCTCATCGACAGCCGCACGCGCGTCGACAGCCGTATACGCGTAACACTTGCTCGCAACGACGTAGTCTTTGCCGTGCAGCGCGGCGTGTAGGTACGCGTAGGTATCGTAGAGTTGCGCGGTATCGTAGAACGTCACGCCTCGCTCGTACGCCGCCGACAGCACCTTTGCGCCATCGGCGACGGACAGTCCGCGCTGCAATGGGCCGACAGTCAGCGTACCGCAACACAGCGACGATACCTCGATGCCACATAGCGTGCGATATGTCATGCGTTGCTGTTGTTGCGCAGATAGTCGCGCACCAACTCCTCGAGCAGCTCATCGCGCTCGAGGCGGCGGATCATGCCGCGCGCGCCGAGGTGGCTCGTGATGTAAGTCGGGTCGCCGCTCATAATGTAGCCGACGATCTGACTGATGGGGTTGTACCCCTTTTCCGTCAAGGCGCGGTGTACTGACAGCAGTATCTCGCGCGCCTCGTTGGTTTCGTGCGCATCGTTCTTAAAAAACAGAGTCTCATCCATGGCAATGGGAGTGTAAGGAGGGCCGTCATGAAGTTGTGACGGGCTTTTGCGTCACAACTTCATAGGCACGAACCCCATGATGTTTAGTGAGTGCAAGCACTGGTGGTATATGGGTTGAAACGCGCCCGGTTTAAGCGCGTAAACGTGCTTTGAGTTTCTTGCCCAACTCATCTATGATGCGTTTGACCGCTTGATCCATCTCGTCGTCTGTGAGCGTACGCTCGTCGTGGCGGAAGCGCAGGCTGAACGCCATAGACTTCTCGCCCTCGGCGATCCCCTTGCCGGCGTATACGTCGAACAGCTTCACGTCCTCGAGGATGGGGATACGCGTCTTGGTGATGACTTGCAGGATCGACGCGCAGTCGACGCTGTCCGCGACGAGTACCGCGATGTCGCGCGTGGCCGACGGATACTTGGGCAACGGCTTGAAGCTGCGCGTAGCCTTACCGAATGCGCAGAGCTTGTCGAGGTCGAGTTCGGCCGCGTACGCGTGCGGCAGATCGTACGCCTTGGCGACGAGCGGGTGCAGCGTACCGAATACGCCGCATACCTGTTTGCGCACGAGTAACTTCGCGCACTGTCCGCTGTGGTACGACGGATTGCTCTCCTCACGCTCGACGTCGTACTTGTCGATGCCCAGCGCACGCAGCAACTGTTCAATCGCGCCCTTGAGTGTGAAGAAGTCGCCGTCGCCATATCCTGCGATGACGAGCGCGTTATGCTCGACATAGCCGGGTACGGGCGTAGCGTCTTTACCGTCGCTGTAGTGATACGTCGCCGCGCACTCGAAGCAGCGCCACGACGGGATCTGCTGCCGCGCGTTGTGCGACATAACTTGCAGCACCGACGGCAACAGCGTCGTACGCATGACCGCCGACTCTTCGCCCTGCGGATTGAGCAGCGGTACGGCGTTGCGGCGCGCATCGTCGGACGGTAGGCGCAGCAGGTCGAACTGCTTGACGCCGACCCACGACATCGTCAGCGTCTCATTGTAGCCGTACGCGCCGAGTACGCGCCGCACAGCATCCTTGGCGTCGTAGACGGGTGGGACATACGTCGAGGTATACGGCGTTTTCGGCATCGTCGCCGTGATGAGGTCGTAGCCTGCAAATCGTGCAACTTCTTCGGCGATGTCGCATACGTCGGTCACATCGCCGCGCCACGAAGGCACGGTCAGTGTACCATTTTCATGCGCGATACCGACGCGCGACAGGATGTCGAGCATGTCAGCATCCGACACGTGCGTGCCGAGTATGGCGTTGACGCGCTGCGGCTCAAATGGCAGCGTCGTAGGCTCTGCGAATGGCGCGTGAACGTCGACGGTGCCGCCGAGGATCTCGCCACAGCAGAGCTGTTCGATCAGCTCGCACACGCGGTCGAGTGCGGCGACGGTGTTCTGTACATCCAAACCCTTCTCAAATCGCGACGACGCGTCGGTACGCAGACCAAGCCGCTTCGACGACTGGCGGATGTTCGCGTAGTCGAACAGTGCCGACTCTAAGAGTATCTCCGTCGTATCGTCCTTGATACCGCTGTACTCGCCGCCCATGATGCCAGCCAACGCCAACGGCTTGCTATGGTCGGCGATGACGAGTGTGTCGGGCGTGAGGGTATAGGGTTTGCCATCGAGTGCGGTGAGTACCTCGCCGTCGTCGGCGCGTCGTACGATGATGCCCTTGTCGATGAAGCGCATGTCGAACGCGTGCAGCGGCTGACCGTACTCGAGCATGACGTAGTTCGTGATGTCGACGATGTTGTTGATCGCATTGAGGCCGCAGTCCTGCAGACGGTGGACGAGCCAATCAGGTGACGGCGCAACCTTCACGTTGCGTACGACGCGTGCGCTGTAGCGTTTACATAACTTGTAGTCGCGGATCTCGACCGTGATCTTGCCCGACGCGTTCTCTGCCGCTGTCGCATACTTGCGTTCGGGCATGATGAAGTCGCGCTTGTACGTAGCCGCGACTTCGCGCGCGATCCCCACGACGGACAGGCAGTCGGGGCGGTTGGGCATGACGTCGAAGTCGAACGTCGCATCCCAGAGTCCGAGTACATCGCGGATGTCTGCATCGAGTGGTGTATCGGGTGGCAGGATCAGGATACCGTCGGCACGTTCGTGCGTGGGGAACAGTTCGTCGTCCGAACACAGCATTCCTTCGCTGAGTTCGCCGCGCATCTTGCCTGTCTTGATGGTCTTTTCAGGCAATACCGCGCCGTCGACTGCGACAGGTACGATGTCCCCTGCGTTGACGTTGGTTGCGCCCGTGATGATCTGCAATGTATTACCCTTGAGCGATACTTTGCATACGACGAGCTTGTCGGCGTTGGGATGCTTGTCGACCGAGAGTACTTTTCCTGTGAATACGTTGCTGATCTTCTCGCCGAGGCAGGTGTACGTATCGACAATCGTACCGCTGCCCGTCATGCGGTGCTGTATATCACTCGGCGTGAGACCGTCGGTGTTGACGTAATCTGAAATAAAATTGAGTGGAAGAATCATTTGATCTACCTATATCATGAATTCATGAATCTATGATTTACTTGCATTGTACTCGCTGCGCAATATGCCATACCCTGCACCGTCGGCAAACGTACCATCGCGCCGCAATTCACATTCGCGCTGCGTACCCTCGTGTACCATGCCGACTTTCTGCATAACACGTCCTGAACCGACGTTTTGTACATCGTGCCATGCGCCGATGCGATGCATACCTACGATATCGAACATATATGCAATGACGGCCTTGACAGCTTCAGTCATGTAGCCGTGATTCCACCAACGTGAACCTAAGCTGAAAGTGAAATCGCCGCTCATGTGTCTATCTGATATAGAGTGTACGCTGATCGTACCGATGATGCCTGTGCCTTTTAGCTCGATGACCCAGAGGTACATCGACGTATTATCATCGTATCCCGCGACCCATTGTGATATGATTGAGCGCGTTTCTTCGATGGATTCATGCGGCTCCCACGGCAAATGCTTGTGTGTTAATCTGTCCGTCGCCCAGTTGTCGTACATCGCCTGTGCATCGTCTACACGAAAGCGGCGCAGGATCAATCGCTCTGTCGTGAGGGTCTGTGTACCTGTATGATTCAGCATAATAGTTTAATAAAATTGCGACAGGAATCGCGCGTCGTTCTCGTAGAGCAGACGCAGGTCGTTGATGCCGAACCGTCGCATCGCCGCGCGCTCAATGCCGAGGCCAAACGCGAATCCGCTGTATACGTCGGGATCTACACCACAGTTGCGCAACACTTTTCGATGTACCATGCCCGCGCCGAGCAGCTCGATCCAACCCTCGCCCTTGCAGATGTTGCAACCCTTGGCGTCGCACGACGGGCAGGAGATGTCAACCTCGGCCGACGGTTCGGTGAACGGGAAGTATGACGGGCGCAGACGCGTGCGCGTCTGTTCGCCGAAGAGTCGCTTGCACATGACGTCGAGCGTGCCCTTGAGGTCGCCCATCGTGATGCCTTTGTCGACGCAGAGGCCCTCGACTTGATGGAAGATGGAGCCATGCGTCGCGTCGCCGCGCTCGTCGCGATAGACGCGCCCCGGTGCGATGATGCGCACAGGTGGCGGGTTCTGTTGCAGATGGCGGATCTGCATCGTCGAGGTCTGGGTGCGCAGCAGTATGTCGCCCGTGATGTAGAATGTGTCCTGCATGTCGCGCGCCGGATGGTGCTTGGGGATGTTGAGCGCCTCGAAGTTGTAGTAATCCGTCTCGATCTCTGGCCCGGCCAACACAGAATAGCCCATGTCGCGGAAGATGCCGATGAGCAGATTCATGGTCTGGGTCAGCGGATGCAGCGTGCCATATGCAGGTGCGGTACCCGGCAGCGTCACGTCGACGCGACCCTTGACCATCTCGCGGTCGAGTGCCGCCGCGTCGATGCGCGACTTGGCGCCCGATACGACGCCCTCGATGTGTTCGCGCAGACTGTTGACAGCCGCGCCGAGTTTGGGACGCTCGGCGGGATCGGCGCTACCCATGCCGCGCAGCAGCTCGGTGAGTTCACCCTTTTTGCCCAAGAAGCGTACGCGGAACGCTTCGAGCGCCTCGTGTGTATCAATGCCGCGCAGTGCGGATTCCGCTGCGGCGCGTATATTCTCAATGCGGTCTAAAATAGCCTTCACTCCTTTATTATCCAATACAATACAGATAATACTTTGTTATCCATTATATCACAAAATTATACGAAACACAACACGTTTTATAGAGATCTTCAATCTACCCGCTTTTTGGGATTCAGCCACAGGAGTGTGAATAGTATGTAGAAATCAGCAACGCCACGACAACCGCCGCGGCGTTGATCTGTCGATTTGGGGAGATGGAGATTATGCTCATTATGCGAACCAGTTTTGATATAGCAATTG
>CAYPOE010000014.1:0-16157 GCA_964412285.1 uncultured Eubacteriales bacterium
CATGTCACACCTCCATGATGGTATGTAGGATCGTCACACCTACGATCCGTCGATGATTACGCTGCCATACGAGCAGCGAACGCGTTGGCTATCTGCTCGACGATGACATTGATGTCGATGTCGCCCGATCCGCGCGAGCAGCCTGTGCGCGTGATGACGTTGCTGCACGGTACGCCGACCTGTGTGAGGTTGTTGAACGCAGCTTGCAGCTGCTGTACCTGATTGCCGATGCAGCCGATCGTCGCGGTGTTGGTCGCATTGTAGACGGCCTGATCGCGCAGCTCGGTGCGGATTGCATCGAGTGCAGCGCGCGTCTGCGTGCCCAACTCGTTGATCTTCGAGTTGGTGAAGTTCTCACTTTTGAGGATGGCGATCTCCATGTCCTTCGCTTCGTTCGCTTGGATCAGGCCAAGCTCGTAGCGATTGACGGGTTGATCTGCGCAGTTTGTGTTGTAGTTGCGGTTGCCGTTCCACAGTCCGAGCTGCTCGGCAATCCAGCCGATACCGCCTGCGCTGCCGACGTTCTGGAATGCGTTTTGCCCGCGAGAAGGTGTCCAGTCTGCCATTGTATGTTACCCCCTATCGATAGTTGGCGACCAGCAGGCGGGTGTGTCGCCCGCTGGTCTATATGTACAGCATAACATAAAAACCCGCCGACGCTCAGTGGAGTATCGGCGGGTAATCTTTGAGGATTCTTTGGATTTTCTTCTTTATCTCTTTCTTGATCTTGTAATACTTATATTCCGTAATGCCGATCATAGTGTAGATCGTTATGTCTGTCCATGTCACGCCATAACGGCGGTCGATTAGCATATCGAACACGCGCTGCTGATCGCTGTCGAACCGTGCCTGTTCGGCAATATAGTCGACTTCGCGTTGTGTAAAGCCCAATTTCATGGCGCGTCCTCGTTACTTCTTTTTTGTAGCCTTGGTGCGGGGTTTACTCGACGTTGACTTTTTCGTCCGCGTCTTGGTCGTTGTGCGTACGGATGCCTTCTGCGCCATTGGATACGTCACCGCCTCCCACTATGTTGATGCCGTTGCCGTCCTGCTCTGCTTTGATCTCCATAGACGTAGCCGCGTAATCATACTGCGCTCGTTCCCATGCTGCCGATCCTACGGCAAAAGACAGCGACAGCGCCCACAGGATGGCCATCACGACGATCACAGTCAACAGCCGCTGTATCAGCTTATTGTTTTGCGATATAATCCACGCGGACAGCGAGGACTCTTCGACTGCGCACAGTGCTTCATTGTTCTTATCCATATCATCCCCCGAATAATATTTTAACAATGACCCCGCCGCAGGCAGTGCCTATAAATGCCAGTATACCTAACACGATGTTCATCTTAACGTTCAACTTGGCGAATTCCACGCTCCCCTGCGTAAGACGCGACTCGATCTGCCGCCGATGGTCGCTGCACTCTATGTGTGTTACATAAGGTTCTCCGGGCATTACCAACCCTCCCCGTTGTTCGGATTATTCAGCACGCCCACCAGCACCCCTAATTGCAATACGCCTGCTGCGACTTGTCGCGCCGTCTCGGCTATCTCTACCGGGATGGCGTTTGTGATGAGTAATATCGATAATACTTGGGCAAGAATAGCTGCCCATACGACAGGACTACGAAACCGATTTTGCATGATAAGCTCTCCTTGTATATCATTTTTGCGGTCAACAAAATGGTCAATCCAACAGTCCACATCTATCTAATATCACACATAGTTCTTCTCGTGTGATATTGTCTTGCCACCTGTACACGTGGCCATCACCGACTACGATGCCACGATGTATAGCCTTATTACACGCCTCTTCTGCCCACGGGCTACATCCCCCTAATCCTACCGGGTTGATGATTGGCATCACATCAGCCGTCACAGGCATAGCCTCAATCTCACGCATCAGGCGCAATATCTCCTGCCCGTATGTCGGCGATGGTGCCCACTTGCCGCCGAGCTGCTCGACGGTTGGCGCTACACCGCAGCGATAGTCAAAGTGTCGCGGGTCGGGCGTATCCTTGCGCGGATAGCCCGGAGCGCCCGCGTACAATGCGAGGTGATCGATGTGGGCGTCTATGCCTATCTCCCAGTGCGCGAAGCGTTGATGCGCAGCGGGATCGGTGTCACTGCCGCCTTGTGTCGTCTTGAGGCCGCACGGATTGCAGTATGATGCGTCAATGACACCGCCGAACTTGCCGTATCCCGTCTCCTTGGCGTACTGCGCGTAGGCGACGACAGGGTTGATCCCGATGGCAGTGCAATATGACCAATAATTGATGGCGTTGGCCTCAAATTGTGGTGTAGCGCCCTTGATACGCGCCCACTCAATCGCCTGATCCGGCGTAGCCGTAGGGCGCGCAACGATAGGCGTACCGTCCTGCACGGGCGGCGTAGCCACCTTAATACCGCCGATGTGCATCCCAATGCCTGTATAGATCACGTGGGCGAAGTCGGACTGTCGATCGAGCAGCTTGTACTGATCGTCGGGATTGCTGCCAAATGCAAGCTCCACGAGGATCGCGGTCATCGTTGTACTGCGCAATATACCGAGGTCGGTGCGCACCTTGACGCCGCGATCCGTGGTGCCGAGCGATTTGACAATCGCCGACTGTACACACCGTGCGAGCTGCTCGGCCTTGCCGCCTGTGGCGCAGATGAGCGTCTCTGTGCCGTTGGCAGCCGGATCGCTGTAGCTGTTGCAATGGATGCTGATGCAGTAGTCACAACCGCTGTTGTTGGCGATGGCGACGCGATGCTGTATGCTCTCCGTCTCGGTCTTGCCCAGTATCTCGTCGGGACGATCACGCGTGTAGATCACGCTGTGTCCTGCGGAGATCAGCAGCGCGCCAAGCGCGTGTGCTACGGCGTAGTTGATCGCGCTCTCGCGTACGCTGCCCCATGTCGCACCCGTGTCGGCTACGGATTGCTGATGTCCTGCATCGATACAGATCTTACTCATGTCGTCACCTCGTTCCACCCGTACACCCCGGGCTCCCATACATTATGATCCGCTGTGGATGTCCACAGCTTACCACCGTGGCTCACTGTATCGCCGACCACATACGCGTCCTCACTGCCCACAGGCTGCACCCAGAGCGGCACGCCGTCGGACGCATACCCGATCCGCTTGTACAGCGACGGCGCTGCATCAGGCGTATAATCAGCCTGCCAGGTATGCGTCATGCCCTCGCGCACCTGCCATAGCTGCGTCTCACCATATGCGTTGACACCGTGTGACACGATCATGCCTGCGTTCATACGTGAGTGTTCGAGTATCTCCCATCGTGGGTAGATGTCCGCGATGGACAGCTTCTGCTGCTCGGACAGCACATCGCCCTCGGCCAGATAGCGGAGGGGGAGATTCATTTGTGCGGCGATATATTGCAGTGTCTTGTAGTCTGTCACGATTGCACCCCCAGTAGTGCGGCGATGACGTCGTCGATGGTCGTTGTGGGTTCGGGCGGCGTGGACAGATCAGGCGGCGTCGGCGGATCGGGTTCAACACGCCGCCTGATCTGTCCGTCGACTATCTCGTATTCTTGTAGCACAAACGGCCACGCGTGGCCGTCAGGCAACGGCATAATTGCGTCGGCCTCGGGGTAGCCGCCCGTTGCGCGTATACGCTCTGCATCGTCGTACGTGGCTACGGACGCGCTGTTGACGATGTTGGTGCCGTCGAGCAATAATACTATCATGCAATCTCCTTTCGGGTATAAAAAAGGGACCGCATCGACAGTCCCTGATTATAACATTTCGATATATCTTGCATAGGCTTCTAAGATCGCTGCTTTATCCTCATCGTGCAGTTCGCCGATCAGTTTGATGAACTTATCGGGCGTGAGGATCATGGTCTTGGACACGCGGGCGACGGATGGCTTATGGAGTCCCGCATACTCATTGTGCTGTAGGGGTACGTCGTATGCGTCACGCGCCCGTTGGGTCGTCAGCTTCACGGATAATACCTCGAGCGGCTCGACGTTCAGCACAATGACAGGACGGTTCTTGGTAACGCTTGGGTCTTCCTCGAATGGAAAAGAAGCAAACCATATCTGCCAGACCTTAATCACGTTGCAGTTCCTCGAAGAATTCGTCCCAGTATTCCTCATCCCGCCACTCGTCAGTTTGCGACAATGCGGGATTGCGAGGCGCGGATGCGGCTATTTTAGCGTAGTTGTCGCGCGTCAGCGCAGCGATGGCTGTATCTATGCTTGTTGTTGTAGTTTTGGACATGATCGTCATCCCCTTTCTACGCTTAGTATACCACAATATCTGCCGCGTATCAAGCGCGCTACAGCCGCATGATGTAGCACAGCGCGTAGTATGGCGGACGATTCTCGTGCGCCGCGCCGGATCCTGTGTAGCCTGTGTTGCCGGAGAGTGATACGGTGGCTAATGATGTAGAGACATTATTAGCACTACCACCTGGGCCAGCATTGTAAAACGCGCCACTACCACCTGCGCCAGTTGCCAATGAGGTGTGCGAATGCGTGCCTCCGCTCAAACTCACACCATGTAAATGACTCGGCATCTCTGCCGCACTCAGCGTCACACTCTCCGCGCCGCCTGTATCCCCTACCGCGTACTTGCCTCCCGAGCCGACCACGAATCTGTCGCGTAGGTCGGGTGTGCCGTTGGTGCCGTCGCATATCGCCCAGCCGAATGGTACATCTACCGGCCAGCCGCCCCACATGATAATGCCGCCGCGCGGTATGCCCCACATCTCCATCGGTGCGGTGATGTTCCACCATTCGTTCCAGGTGGATTGTGTGTCGATAGCCCAACCGTCCCACTCCGCGAGCCTGAGCAAAAACTGCGCTTGCAGCGCATCGGTCGGTATGCGATCCATACCCTCTCTTGTGTACCCGCAATATGCCTCGTCGAGCCTCTTGTCAATGATTTTGCCCGATTGCAGTACTGTAGCGCCTTTGTCCACGTGTATGTCATACAGCAGCAGCTCGTGCGCCGTAGACGACGGCTGCATGTCAGGGTGCGGCGTGATGTCGGGCGGCGTGTACATGCGCGATATAGGCGCGCCGACGGGATTGTTGGCAGGCGTGCCTTGGACGATAGTGATGTGTGCATCCTCGATGACACGGTCGTAGCGTATGACGACGCGATCGATGCGATTATACACCGGGTCGCCGATGTTGAGGGTGTAGCGCAGCGGCTCAGTCAAAAAATGCATCGACCCCTCAAACCGTGACGTTTGCAGCCACGATCGGCCGGGCGAGATCTCGATCTCCATCCCGTCGACAATGCGGATGGTAAAATCGTCGTTGCCGTACACGCCGTTGGTACGGCCGCTAAACCATGCGCGTGCCTCGATGACTCCGGCTTTTTTGCCTGCGCCGATGGGGATTAGATACTCAGGCATAGATAAGCTCCCTCAAAAAATTGATTTTGTTTTCCCCGAACGTCAACGTGACTTTGTGCGGCGCAGTTGCGCTGATGATCTCGGTAAACGCCTTGATCCGTGTGTCAAATACCAATCCGTACGACCCATGGACGCACGTGACATAGTCGCCGAGGTCGTACTCGACGCCGAACGCATCAGCGTCTACATTGGCGATAAACGTCTGCACGCGTAGCCGCTTGTTGAGCTCCTCTTGCCCCTTGGCAATGCAGTATTGCTCAATGGATTGTCCTGGCTCCGGCTTGCCGCTCGCGGTTATTACGATCTCGCGCCGGGCAAGCCCTTGTATGTCGCCGCCGACCGTGTATACATAGCGCACATCTCGGTCGTTGCCTGTGATCGGGTCTTTTTCTTTGCCCTCGTAGATTACATACGCAGTTGTGGCGTACACGCCGTCATCTTGCACGACGTCGAGCGACGAGAGATTGCCAAACTCGGCGGCAAATACATGTCCGCCTGTATCGTCGTTATAACGATAGTCCCTGCCAACGTACACGTCAAATGTATGCCCTGCGTCTGGGTCGAACGACATAACCATACCAAAGTCCGCGTCCACGCAGATCTGCTTGCACGCCTCGTACAGCGTCATAGGCTCGATTGTGGTGTCGCATACGCCAACAAGTCCCTCGGGCACTGCGACGGCAACGTCTGAGAGGCCACGTAGGTTGTCGCTCACCAACGTGTACATATCTACTTCCATCTGCTGTACGCGTACAGGCGTGTGCAGCACGCGATAGGTAAGCAGGTGCAGTGTGGAATAGCCGTTAAACGTAATGACGCCGTTCTTTATTTCTCGCTTAACGATCACCATTGCTGTATTGCGATCGTCACGATATAAATAGTTGCCCGGTGCTGTGATGATTGCGTTTTCCCCTGCCGCGTCCTCCGGCAGGGATCCTGAGAACACGCCGCGCTCGTTGTACTGCTCTGACCAAGACAACGAGGTAAACGCTTCCTCACGCCCGATGTACTCGAGCGCGGAATTATAAAAATGTATTACCATGTGGTCTCCTACAGCGGCACGCCTGACGTATACTCATAGGTGCGCATAATCATATTGACGCCATCAGGGTTGACTTCGGACGACGTGCGGATGAGGTTTTCGCCGACGTCGAGGTTAAACCGTTTGCTACGGTAGTCAAGCCGCTTAAACGCGTTGTACCGTTGTCCCTGCGGCGTGATGCCTGTGACCTTGATGCCCTTGCCTGTTGTGTCGATCACAAATTTTTCCCCGGCGTCAAACGTGCCGCGTAGCCCTACATACTTACCGCTGCGCACGTGCGTGACGCGCGGGTTGGCTACCGTATACTGCACATCCATCTCTACGATCCATCGGGCAGGTACCAGCCCGGTGTTGGTGACGTCGATATACGCATCGTCGACCCGCTGGGTAAATTGATAATCATCAATATCCCAGGGGAACCCCCACGCGGGTATCTCGCCAAATAGCAATATCGCCTTTTCGGTCGATCCCCGCCAAAATGGGTGCGCCGCATATAACTGTATCTGATACGCCGGGTCATACTCGTACGCCTGTATCCGAGGCGTGACCTTGACCTCTACGTCATCAAGCGTATACGTATCGTTGAGTATAAGCTGTCCTGTAGCCATCGGCAAAAATGCATTGAGCATAGCGCGCTTTTTGTCTTTTGCGTAGCCCGACAGCGACCCGTCGATGGTGATCTGCTTGGCATCGAGGCTACGGCTCTCTACATACTCGCCGATGCCGTTTGCGTCGCGCGCCGTACCAAACGTCACCGATTGCTCTACCAATCCCGTAATCCGCGAGATCCAGTAGCCGGACTCGTAGCTAAATAGGATACTGCGACTGCCATTGATATACTTGAGTGTGTACGTCATGCTACATAATTAAGCGACCAGCGTATTGCGTCCTCCACTGCGGACGCAATATCCCGATCGGATGATCCAGATACCTGAAAAATATTCTCTAATTTGTAACTGGTCGATTGTAGGTTGTTGATATACGCCGCTCCTGCCGACCCGATCAGAGAGCTCTCAAGCGACTTACGCTGCTCCGCCATGCTTGTCAAGGACGCAATCATACGCTCGGCCTCGAGTTTTTTGGACTCTATACCTTGGATGACGCCGTCGATGATAGGGACACCCACGCCGTTACGCCACTTTTTTGACGGGCTGTTGATCTGGTTATCCTTGCGTACAGCCTCATACTCGTCGCGCACCCTCTGCTCAAGCCAATAATCCACTGGGCCACTGTAGTTGATGCTCTCCCCCATCAGCCGCGCGACTGTCTCACCCATCTGCCGTATCTCTGTCGCGGTCGGACTGCCCCCGATCAAGCTCGAGGACACGGCGTTTACTGTATCTTGTATGGGGCCAATCATAGACGCCGACACAGGGCCAGATCTACCAAATGCGTCGTACACAGATGCGGACAGTCGGTTTTGCAATTGACCAAATGTAGCGCCAGCGAGCCCGTTTTGTACGAAATCAGGCAATGCGTATCGGGATAGCACGGAGTCTATGCCGGATGTGATATATTGCCCGATAGTCTGGCCTTGCGCCATCGCTACGTCAAAAGTCGCTGCCGTCATATCCGTGACAGCTGCCGTCATCGTGCTAATAACGCTATCAACTTGGTTGACAAAGCCTTGCGCGATGCCGTCTGCCCCGGGCGCACCGACCTCGTCTGCCAGGAGCTGCGACGGCGAGTGGATCTGCAACACATTCTGGAGACTCGACACCATCCCGTTTGCAAGGCTCGATGCCGCGCCTGCCAATGCACCCAGTGGGCCGCTGCTGACCATACCTGCGGAGATACCCATGGACGCGTTAACGCCCATGGAAAACATCGTGCTGCCTATACCGCTGTTTTTGTAGGACTTTTGCAGAGTATTGTTGATCGTGCTATAGGATTGCGGCCCGGGTATCAGTCCGTTGAGCCACTTTGCGTGCTCTGCGTTGCCTTTGGCTGTCGCTGCCTCTGCGCGCGCTTTTATGGAGCTGCTTTCCATTAATTTTTCGATTTCTCTTGGATCCATTAGGCCGCCAATGCCTCCAAGGCTGATGC
This sequence comes from uncultured Eubacteriales bacterium, assembly GCA_964412285.1. Lineage (GTDB taxonomy): Bacteria > Bacillota > Clostridia > Monoglobales > CAYZNM01 > CAYZNM01. Next base: position 8,464 of record CAYPOE010000014.1, read on the forward strand.
TACTTGCAGCAGCCATGAGCGCCTGCGCAAACGCGTTGCCCGCCGACGTCCCGGCGTTGGTCATGTTGGTGAGCAGGTCAGGCAGTGCCTTACTGACGCTATCCCATGCGGCGGCAATAAAGTCTGCCCCGACCGATAGCCCGTCCTCGCCACCTGTGAGTGGTGCGGCAAACGCTGCTAAGCCGCTCACAGACACACCCTCCATTGCGGTGTTAAATGTACCTGCATTATCTGATACGGCTTTGGCTGCGCTGTCTATGCTGCTCTTACCTGCGCCGCTTGCCAGTGCTGCAGTAACAGTAGGGGCAAATGCACTGGATAAGATTGTACTCACTGTCGTACCGACAATGCTGCCGCCGGACTTGATGCCGTCGGCCATTTTTGTAATTAGCTCTCTACCCTTAGACGGAGCAATCGCGGCGTACTCGCTCGTGATGCGCGTCAAGTCGGCGACAGTCGTCGCGTTATCGGACTTAATGGCTTGATTTTTAGCTTTTTCGGCACGCTCCTCGGCCTCAATGCGCCGCATAACTTTGGCGTTGTATGCCTCACGCTCCGCGTCGCTCATCGCGAGATAGGAGCGGAGTTCGTTGTACATCGACTTGCCGCCCTCGGCAAACACCGTCTTGATCTGCTCGGGCACGCCTTCCATCGCCATTAGAGTCTCGATGCGGTCGGCATACAGCTCGGCCTCGCGTGTCATCTTGTCAAGCTCGTACTGCACGTACTCGGTCGCGGTGGCAAATCCCGCGCGGATCTTCTCGGGGTCGATCTTGGGGAGTATGTCGGCGGTGGCTGCTTTTTTGATGAGGTCATTGTACGTGTTGTTCGCCTCTAACGCGATGCCGCGCATTTTTACGCGTATGTCATCCTCGAAACTGGTGCCTTTATATTTCGCTAACAGCACCTTGTACATGTCCCATTGCTGGGCAAGTGATGCCTTTTCGAAGTCTACTTTGTCTTGGATGTACTGCTTCTCGCGATCATAGTAGCTTTTTGTCAGATCTGCAAGGCGCTTGAGGCTCTCTTTATTTTGGGCCTCGCGCTCTTTTAGGGCTTTTTGCTCCTCGTCGTAGGATTTTTTGATGGCAGCGTCGCGATCTTTGGCAAGCTGATCCTCAAGCCGAGCGATCTCCTTGGAGATCTCGTAGTGCTCATCACTGCCCTGCTTGTAGTTGGCGAGCTGCTTGCGATACTCGGCGATAATCTGCTCTGTAGTAAGATTCTCGTACAGGATGCGCTTGTCCGTGGCTTTACGCCATGTTTGCAGGGCATCTTCAGCGGCTGTCTTTGCAGCCTTCGACACTCCACCTGTGGCGCGCTTTGCGGCTGACGTCAACGAGGTAACGCCTTTGTCGACAGCCTCAACAGCCTTGGCGATGTAGGTTGCTCCGCTCTCTTTGCCTGCTGCGCCCCATAACTGTGCAGAGGCCGCATTGGCCGCAGAGGCAGCGGCCGACGCTGCACGATTGAGGCTCGCGCCCAGTGCCGTGCCGACGATCCCATCTACAAGATTTTTGAGCCCGTCAGCACCCTCCTCGATCTTGAGGGCGATGCCGTTGATGATAATTTGACCGATGCGCTCTGCACCCTGCGCGGCCTGCTCTCCGGCTGCGTTAGCGTCATTGACGGCACTGGTTGTGGCGTCGGACGCTTTGTACGCGTTGTCGGATACCCCATCGGCGGTATTATCGGATATTGATTCTCCGACACTTCTGTACCCGTTGCCGAGCGCTAACATTACGTCGCGAGACTGACGCATCATATCAGACGTTGTTGCGTAGACATTACCGCTACTATCAAGCACACCCGAGACCACACTATCGGTATACGCTGTACCGGCTTCGGTACCCGCCTGCTTCATTTTCTTGTAATCATCAAGACTCATGCCGGCATACATGGCCTCGTTTGCAAGCTCCCAATCAGCTGCTTCTAACGATCCATATATGGAGTTCATTAGCCCGCCTACGATAGCGTCTCCCGCGCTATTTATGATACTTGCAGGCAAATGCAAGGCAGCCATCGCAATGCCCTTGATGATCGCCGCTGCTACTGGAACCCAATCAAACGACGCTGCGTATAATATGAGTTCTCCGCTTAAACTGCCTATGAGATTACCTGCGGCGGTTGCGAGTTTCCCAGCATTTTCTCCAAACCACTGCGCGATCTTCTTAACGATCGCCGCAGCGCCCTGTACAATGTTATGCGCATTGTCGGATATCCCATTGGATATGCTCTCTACGATGGCTGCACCGCTATCCAACAGCTTCGGAAGCACGGTCTCTATGCTATCTAATACAGACGGCACTATGTTTGCGGCGGACTGTATAAAATCAGGCATAGCCGACGACACGCCGTCGATCAGCGTCAACACAATGTCCGTGCCCTGCTGTAGCAGCGTTGGCAATGTCGACCCGATGACGTCTGTTATGCCACGTACGCCCTCCGCAAACTGATCGGCAGCGTCGGCGCTCCCTGTCAGCATACCAACGAATCCCTGCGCGGCTTGCGAAAAAGACGGCATCGCCTCGGTCGATAAGCTACGCACCGCTGACAGTACCTCATTTACTGCCGGGAGCATAGACTGCCCGATCTGCGCGGCGGCGTCCGTGACCTCGGCCTTGAGAAGCTGCATCCGCGTCGTTGTATCAAGACTCTCCTCGTTATACGCCGCGAGTGCGTCACCTGACTGCTCGTACGCCATTGCGAGGATAACTTGCGCCTTGACTGCCGTGTCGATCTCGTCCTTGGTCTTGGCATACCCATTGGCGAGGGCGTACTGCTCAAGGCTTGTCTGCGAAATCTGGATACCGAGGGACTTGAGTCCTTGGGTCTCACCTGTCAGCGCGCCCGCGAACTTGGCCTGTACCGACTCTGCCGTCTCTGTGGCGCTGTTAAAGTTGGTCAGCGCGCCGATGAGATGCATGGTCTCGGCAGTCATGTTGGTCGCCTCCTCGCGGGCGAACCCCATGGGTACAAGCAGGTCTTGCAGGCCGCTTGCCATCGATCGCGTCGCGGACTCTGTGGCGGGCGTAAGCCTTTGGAAATCGCTGACCAACTTGTCGGCCATGTCGGTAAATCCGGCAAACACGGTATTGTACTTAGCCTCGGTCGCCTCAAGCTGCATCGCGCCGTCGAGTGCGACCTTGCCAAATGCGCCAACTGCTGCGCCTACGGCGGCAGAGACGGTGGCTGTAACTCCGGCGACGGACTTGCCGACAGACTCCACGGATGACAAAAAGCCTTGCGCAGTGCTTTTTGCATTGCCGATGCCCTTGGTAAACTCTCGACTATCTAAGCCGAGAGTGGCAAAAAGCTCAAAGAGTTTCATTCCGTCGCCTCTTTCTGTCGTAGTTTTTGCAGTTTACTCAAGATGCCTTGTTTGATCTCTTCACCCGTGCGCGTGTCTTGTTTTTTGGCGCGGGTGCTCATGCTCTCGCTATACGGTGCAGATTGGTCGGTATATTGCTTGCCGCTCGCTATGACCCACAGGGTATCCGCAATGTAGTTTAGCCGCTGCTCCTGGCGGGACTGTTCGGCCAGGAGCAGTGCAAGCGGCCTTACTCTGATGGCTCGTGGGGTTCCGGCGATGGCTGCGATGACGCGGCCGGCTCCGTACCCAGCGCAGACATAAAAAAATCGACAAGGTCATTGTCGATGATGGATCGTATATCTTTGATAGTTTGCAGGCCGTTTTGCGACGAGATGTCGTCAATTGACTTGCCCTGCATATACGCGACGATAGCGTATATGTCTGTACGGTGATCGCGCAATGCGATGGGTACAACAGTCGCTGCAAAATCACCTACAATTTTTAGCGTTGGGGTACCTGCCTTGACGCTGTCTCCTACGCGCTTAAGTCCCTCTATAACTGCATCGTCCTGCCCGATGTTGGCAAGCGGCTCTGCCATGTTTAGTAGCGCGTCCGCGAGCTGGTCGGTTGTCATATCTGATAATCTCATTACGGAGTCTCCCCTGGGTCTACTACGTTGCCTGATCTGTCGAGTAACCAGATCAGGCGGCACGGTGTGTACTTGCTAAACATCTCGCCCTGCGTCGCGGTAAGTTCAAAGGGCAGCGTGCCGTTGCCCTTATCCGCAAACGTCAGCGTCGTACCCGCCGTGTTTAGGGCGTTGTCTAATTCAATGTAGATCAAGCCTTTGCCGATCTCGAGTACGCAACCAATCTTTTTGATGTAGTCCTTTTCCGTATCGATATAGGTGCGAAACCGCATGACTTTCATATCATCGGTACTGTTCTCGGTATCAATCTCAGCTCCGGGCATAATCAGCTCAAGGTTTTCGGGCGACATCTCGGTCATGGTGCCTGTCAGTTTCTGCGTGCGGCTGTCCATTACCATCGATCCCTTGAACGCATTGCGCATACCATCAAGTTCAACACTGCGGAACACTGCGGTATCCGCATAGGTGCCGCCGCCTTTGAGCGCGCCGAGGCACTTTGCACCTGCTGTGGTAGGTGTGCCTGCGATGATCTTGTAGATTTCGTTGATGGCCGCGTTATAGGTAGGCGTCTTGGTGATGTCATACCCTACGATAAATATACCGCTGTCGTACTGTAAGTCCTCAAAGGTCTTAGTCGTCAGTGGCGTCAAGCCTCTTGCCATATTGCCTCCTTATGCGCTGTAAAAGTGTGCCTGTAGCGACGTGCGCCCGCCGATGACGTCGCGCTCCGTCGGGTCGTCGTAGTAGCTCTGGTACGGCGTGGCGGGGTATAGCCGTATGCTACCACCGGGTATAGGGATCGTGCGCTTGTGTCCAATCGCTGATGCGATCGCATCAAGCATCTCTGCGCGGCATATGTTGCCATGCTTGGTCAGGTTGCACCAAAACATCATCGACAGGATCGTAGCCTCCCCAAAGTTGCAGTAAGCTACTTGGTACGTGATATACGGCAGCTGTGCGCCGTTAGGTACCTCTCCCGACGCATAGGCGGGGATCAGATTGCCGTCCCACTCGAATTGCGACCAAAAGGTCTGTAATGCCTTGTGTACGTCGCTGATCATGATGTAATCTCCACTCTCTTTGCCGTGACCTGCGTGTATTGCATAAGCGCGTTACTCGGCGTACGCATGTCGTTTGCGTCGGTGAGGATTGTAAATATCGTGCCGTCGATCATGCGCTGTACGCGGTCGTCCTTACGTAGATCGTAGTCGGGACACACGATGTTGTACGTCACGGACAGCGTGTCCTGCTCGGCTACAACAGGTCGCGCGCTGCTGCCCGGCGTGATCGCTGCCATAAACGCGGGGCCTCCCACGTATGTGATTATTTTACCGCCGTATCCGTCGGGCACCGGTTCTCCGTCGGGCAGGAGGTGTACAAACTGCTCAAGGTAATCTTGTAATGCCATAGTCACACCTCAATCTGCGGATACAACCGCCGAAACGGACGCAGCCGCGCGACAAACTGCTCCTGCCATGTTACACTGCCTCCTGCCTTGCCCTGTGCCATGCTGCGACTGTACGCGCCGAAGCTCTCGCTTGTGATGGCCGTCGCAGGGTTGGCCTTGATCCACGTATCAATCTCCTCGGACAGTCTGACAAAATCCTTGGGCACGCGCAGGCCGTATACCGATCCCCAAAATGTCTCGTCTCTCGCGCCCTCGAGCGTGTACTCGGTATCGGTCAGCAGGTACAGGCCGTCATTCAGCACGCTGCCCGAGACAACGATGTATTGTCCGGGCAGGTAGCCGTTTTCGAGATCGATCACGCTGTTCTGTATAGTGAACGACTTGTGCGCCTCGCTTGCGACGAAAAAGTTGTTGCACTCGCGCATCAGCTCCCAGAGCATCTTACGCTCCTATCTTGACGCCGCGAAGCACTCCAGCCTTCTTGCTGTTTTTGAGTACAACGCCCGCGAGCAGCTCAACCTCACCCTTTTTGACCGCGCCGGGCTGTGACATATCGGGCAAGTAGCTGCGGATCAGCGAGTTCCCCGTCGGGCTGATGCCATGGAAACCATCGAGCGTGATGTTAACTGCGTATATGTCGGACTTGCCGTCAACGTCAACTGGTATGGTGTCAGTGGACTTGACCCCGTCGTAGTACGACCCCACATCCATCAAAGGGATGTCATTGTACGTCTCGACGTATCTTCCAAAATCATCCCTGTCACGGCTGTAGTAGCCTGCCCTACGCGCTGCACTGCGTACCTTAGATAACATGCGGCTGTTCATCAGCAGCATCGTGGGACGGCCATCTAATAGTGTCAAGAACGTGTCGAGCTCATCGAGAAACGTATTGTAGTTGGTATCAAGTAGCGTGCTGGTTGACAAGTCTACTTCCGATGACACGGCGGTATCCGTGCCTGTCATCAGTTTGTCAAGGCCATCGAACGTGCCTGTGGCGGCCTTGCCGTTTATCGCGAGGTAGTGGAAGTAGTTGCTCGTTGCCTTGATCTTTTGCTGCATCTGGAATGTGATCTCGTCCACTGCGCCGCTGGTTTCTTGGATGACGCGGTCGACGTTGAACACGCCGCCCATCACGACGATGTTGGCCGACTTTTTTTCGCGTGCTGCTTCGTTGGCTGTGTACTCTGCGTTGATCTCGCGGATAGACGCCGTCGACGGCGTTTTGAGATGGATGTAGCCATAGGTCAGCGTACTGCCGCCTGTGCCGGGCGATACGGCGTTGTCGAATATCATGCGGTCGAGCAGCAGCGACGACCGCTGAAACTCATCGACGACCATCTGGTCTACCTTGTCGGCCATACCGACCTTTGCTTGTGCCAGTGTAATAGGCATTATGTTTTGCTCCCTTCAATTTTTCCTCTGATTGCGTCCGCTAAGGTTTTCGGAGCGTCGGACGGTGCGCCGCCCGCCGGAGGCGAACCCGCGTCTACGCCCTCTTTGTGGACAGTGCCGAAAAAGTCGCCGTACTCGGACTTGATCGGCGCGATGACCTTGTCTGCGTCCTTGATGTTGCCGTCCTTGTTGAGCTCAACTGCTGCGAGGTCTACACCCTTGATCATGAGTGCGATGGCCTTGTCGTTGGCTCCGGCGGTGCTGAGCGCTTTGGACAACGCGGCCGTTTTGGTGGCTGCAAGCTCATTGGCGGCGTAGCCGTCCTTGGTAGCTTGGTGTGCGATGACCTCGTCGTCGTACTTTTGTTTCCAGTTCGTACCCGTAGCCTCTTCATCGGCGGCGTCGTTCGCGGCTTCTTTGAGAGTATTGATTTCGCGTAATTTTTTATCGTATCGCGCCTTTGGTACAAACTGTTTGCCTACAGCCTTGGACAGTGCTTCGGTGAGTTTCTCCAGGTTGTCTTTTCCGATGTTACCGTCATCGTCAACGTACTGTTGCAATAATTCTTCAAAATCCATATGTCCCTCCGTTTATGCCGCCCGTCGGCGTCGTATTTTGGGTATAAAAAATCGCCTGTTGAGTTAACAGACGATTGCACTACCGATTAGATTGTGTCAAAATCCTTGCTTGAGATAGGTCTCTGCGACCTTCTGCAGCTGGTCGCGACCCTTGTTGATCGCGTCGGTGATATATGGCCGTCCGGCCATGCGACGCGTGCCCTCGTGTACCATGACAGCGTACTCCATGTTGGTACCTACGTCCACGGTGCTGTCGGACGATTGTTGATGTGTTATGCTGCGCTGCAGGTCACCCGTCTGTCGTATAGGCTGCTCGTAGCCGGATTGCATCTGCTCAACGACCAACTCGACAGC
>CAYPOE010000015.1:0-15886 GCA_964412285.1 uncultured Eubacteriales bacterium
ATATGAATTAGAAAATACCACCACGTTCAACGCCAACAGCGCGACATTATACAAAACCAACTGAATGATCGTGGATATAGAAATGGTTTCACCCCCTCGCTTCATATCATATATTAACACAAATTGCAACCGATTGCAAAACATTTTTACACCCAGAATCGTAAGACTTTTCACAGAAATCATAAGACTTTTTATAACAAGACCCCCGCGAAGTGGCTTCGCAGGGGTCTTGCACTGATTCGCCGATTACTCGAAGTCGTGGACGGTTAGAGTGCGCCCGTTGATCGTAATGCCGCGCACGCGTTCCATTTCGATCACGCCGCCGAACGTCAGCGTAGATGTATCTTCGTAGCCGTCTATCCGCAGCGTCAGCGGAACTACGACGCCGTCCTCGTATGTGACAGATGCGATGTCGGCTTTGTCGAAGTCGTAATCCGTGGTGATATTTTCGTTTAGGTGCAGCGTTACGCCCAACGGCGACAGTGAAACCGTATCGACATACACGTCCTTGCCATTGATGTTGACGTCTTTATATACATTGATGCTCACCAATGCCTTCTCGGGAATCTCGAACGAGAAGCGCCACTCCCCGTCGTAGGTCTGTCCTTGATGCAGATAGTCGATCGAAACAGATGCGCCTTTCAGCTGCTCGAGGTCTGTGATGTCTGGGTAGATCATCTCTTTGTAGATCGGATACGGCGACCTGTTATTCTCTGCGTAGCCATGCTCCGGGGCGACGTAGCCGATCTGTAAGTGTCCTTGATGCACGGCACCCCTCGCATCTGTCACATCCATGCTGGCCAAATCGTTTTGATTATCAGACAGGGTACGCGTCTGAATATGCAGCCGCCCGTCTACAAAGCCGACGTTGGTGATCACGCACCAGTCGACGCCGTCCAACGCAACGGACAGCGCATCCATCGCCAACACATCGGTGGCGTCGCGCAGCTGTTGCTGCTCGCCGCTCTGCGTGGCCCCACCGATCACATACACGTCGTCGCGCGACAGCGTAACGGCAGTCTGTTTCTGTAGCGCATCATACAAGTCGATAGAGCTTTGTGTATGATTTTGGATGAACCGCCTGTCGCCCACAAATCCGTCGATCCAGAGCGACGCCGCGCCCGGCGCGTGGTCGCCCATCGATGTAATCAGCAGCGTCGCCGTACGCGTATCGCGGTTATAGTCCACGATGCTGATATTGCCGCCGTATCCCTGTTCCAATCCCCAGTAATCGAACCGCGTGTTCTCGCCGATCCTATCGCCCGTCGTATCGGTCACGGTGGCAAAGATGCGTAGCGCGTTGTCGTCGTTGATGGCGGATAACAGCTTGATCACGATGCCGTCGTAAGTCGACTCGATGACGTTCGCATCTGCCTCCGCGACGATCGGTACCTGGGTCTGATTGCTTTCAACCGTGCTGCGTGTAGTGCGTGTAGCTTCGCCCATGATGGGCGTGATGTACGGCTCGACATGCGCGGCATTGTCGCCAAAGACGCCCCTGTAGATCCCGACCCAATCAATGACGCCTGCGTACGCCAAGGTCGAAAAGATGCATACCACGGTCGCGCAGCAGATGGCTACCGCACGCTTGACGGGCCATCCGTGCGGTCGACGCACATTGACGCTATCCCGTTGCGTCTGTTGTATCTTCGACGCGATTCTGCGTTTCAAAGATGACGTCGCCTTGATCTCCGCCATTGCGTTTACGTAGTCTCGCTTATGCATGGGATTCCCCTCCGTCTAAGACCAAATGCTTGAGTTTCTTTCTCGCCCTCGTCAACCATGAACTGACCGTGTTTTCGTTTGTGTCGAGGATATCTGCGATCTCGCGACACGTATAGCCCTCGTAATAGTGCAAGTAGAGGACGTTCCTGTACTTTTTGGGCAATGATGCAATCTCATCCATGATGCTGTCGTGCATCTCGCTGAATGGCCGCCACGCCTCGGACAGCGCGTCGACCCTCCTGTGCCAGAACGACTTCTTCAAATCCTTACACAGATTGATCGTGACGCGCAGCAGCCACGCCTTGATGTGTTGTTCGTCGCAGAAATCCAATCGCGGCCCCGACCCCCGCTGGAAAAATTTGATGAACGCCTCCTGCACAACGTCCTCGGCGTCGCTTTGGTTCAGCGTGTTCTGATATGCGACACGCATCAGCATGTCTGCATACCGTTCGATGATTTCGGTTGTTTCGTTGATGATGGTCTCCCTCGATTGTTCGAGCCACTCCATCGGCGTCACTCCTTCCAAACCTATATGCCTTATATACATAAAACGATCGAGGACGCCGTTTCCGTGCAGACAGCACAGATATGTATCAAAAACAGTCGGCAATCATTGCGCCGTCCCAACTTCAGACAGTAGCCGGTATGGCGCAATGGACTCTATACGCATTCGTAAGATTCACCAAACGCATCGATGATGTGACAGCACTGCGTGACCTCGCCGTTGCGTACATCGATATACACCTCGATGATGTCAAACCGATGGGGCACCTCTTCTTCTGCCGCATCCGTATCATAAATATCCACGTCGTATACTGCATCCCGCATCTGCGTGATATACTGTCTCGCGGCGCTCACCATACGCTGTCGCTTGGTGCGATCAACCGCCTCGCGCGGCGTACCGCGCGCATCGCTCGTGCGCGCCTTGACCTCGACAAACACCACCTGCCCGTCGCGCGACGCGACGACGTCGATCTCGCCACGACCACCCCTGTAGTTGCGCGCCTGTATCACGTATCCTGAACGCAGCAAATACCGTGCCGCGTAATCCTCGCCGATGCGTCCAATGATGTTCTGAATTCGCATAAATCCTCGCCCTATTCGGTATATTTGGTGCCATACGTCATATATATAGATTGTACGCAGAATCACGCAGCAAAGGGGGTTTCTACCATTAAATTGTATATCGAAGAGCGTACAATCGAGCTTGCCAAATACATCATCGCAAACAAATCAACCGTGCGCGACGCCGCCAAACGATTCGGCGTCAGCAAATCTACAGTACATACGGCAGTGATAAAACCGAACGTCAGTTAAGATACCCCATCTCCTTCATCGATACCGCCGAGTTGTCGGCCGTGATGATGTGATCCCACAGCGTGATGCCGATGTGGATGAGATAGTCCCGGGTGAGGCGTGTAAACGCCACATCCTCCGGCGACGGCAACAATCCGCCATACGGATGGTTGTGACAAAGTACGACCTTGGCCGTCGACGTATTGGCTACCGCATCGACGATGTGCTTCAACTCGGCGTTTACGTATAACGCCGTACCCGTGCTGATCTTGACCTCGGGCTTGATGAGCTGCCCATTCACACTCAGACACAACAGGTAGAGCACCTCATATTCATTCATGATGTGCAGCGACGCGCAGAACTCATGCAGCGTTTTCTCATCACAGAGTATCGGATACTCCCCAAAACGATTGCGCAGTAGATGCGGGATGAACATGCCCATCATGGCGAAATGTTCGTCCGTACTGTTGCCTATGCCAGGGACAGATTTGCGTTCTGCCGACGACGCCTCGCACATACGGTGTATGGTACCGAACCGTCTGACCATCTCTTCCGCAATCGATCTGACGTCTTTTTTGGGTATGGTGTAGTATAAAATCAGCTCCACGACGTCGACGACGGGCATACTCTGTAAACCATGCACCATCATGCGACGTCTGAGATACTTCCGCCTGTTGCAATAACCGTCACTGGATTCTTGCGCAATATATTTCATAATGATCAACTCCCGAATGAATCATTTTGCATTTATCGACATTATACCACAAAACTTCCCATAATAAAAGTGCCATGAAAGATTTACCCACGCATCGCACACCCGATGTCACGTTCCACAACCCCAATGATACCGAGGAAACCATCCGTATGTTGGTAAAATTATGCGCTGATGTTCTCTATATATCCACAATCAACGAGAAAAATCCATATAATATGTCAGATAATTGCACGGAGTATCCACCATGAACATCGCCGCATACTGTCGCGTATCCACAGATAGCCGCGACCAACTCAACAGCCTGTCCATGCAAAAGACGTTCTTCGAGGAATACGCCGCACGGCACAGTCACGCGCTCGTGCGCGTGTACGCCGACGAGGGTATATCGGGTACCAAGACCAAGAACCGCGCCGCGTTCCTGCAATTGTTGCATGATGCGCGGCACGGCGACTTCGACGCCGTCGTCGTCAAGGATATATCGCGGTTTGCACGCAATACCGTCGACTTCCTCAACGCGATACGACAGCTCAAGGCGTTGGGCGTCGAAACCATCTTCCTCACAGCCAACCAGACCGTACTCGGCAACTCTGAGTTCATCCTCACGATCTTCGGCGCGTTGGCACAAGAGGAGAGCGCCAACACGAGCAAGCGCGTCAAATTCGGCAAACGACTCAACGCGCAAAAGGGGCGCGTACCCAATCTCGTCTACGGTTACGACAAGATCAGCGGCGACTACTTTACCCTGCAGGTAAACGTATATGAAGCAGAAGTCGTGCGCCGCGTATACAGCTTGTACATCGACGGCGGGTACGGTGCGAACAAGATCGCCCAAATTCTTAACGCCGACGGCGTCACGACCAAGCGCGGTTGCCGTTGGAGTCAGAACGCCGTGTCGCGCATCCTGACCAATGCGTTGTACACGGGTAAGGTCATCAACGGCAAGCAGGAGGTCGCCGACTTCCTCACGGGCGTGCGCCGCGACGTCGATGCATCAGACTGGTTGGTCGTACATAACGAAGCACTGCGCATCATCGACGACGTCGTGTACGACGAGGCACAACGCATCCTGTCGTCGCGTCACGAAGCGTTCAACGTATCACGCGAGCGGCAGAGCAACAAATACCTGTTCAGCACGCTGATCCGATGCGCGTGCTGCGGCTACAGCTTTCGGCGCGTCGAGCGCGTCTATCAGTCCACGCGCGTCAAGTGGGTGTGCGGCGGGCGCAATGCATACGGCGCAGGCAGCTGCGACAACGCCATCGCCATCGATGAACACGGGCTGATCCAGTGCATCAAGCGCTACTTCGTCAACCTACTCAAGAGCAAGGACGGCATCATGCGCGAGATTCAATCGGAGTTCGCCCGCATCGTCGGCAAACACGGCAAGAGTGCGTCCGATACTACGGCTAAGTCGGACAGGTTGGTGCGACAGCGGCAGCGGTACGTCGATCTGTACGCCGACGGCGTCATCACGCACGAGGCGCTGCTCGATAAGATCGGGCGCATCGACCGCGAACTGGATCAGATGCAGCGTGTCGACAGGGGCGACGCAGTCGATCCGAGCATACGCGTAACAACCCTCGATGACGCGGTACAGCTGGATCGCATGAACAACGCCCAGCTACGGCGCATCATAGACAAGATCATCGTCGATAAGGATGGCGCAATCGACGCATACATCAAGTCTGCCGAACACGATACACAGTAGACTGCGTAAACCGTTCGAGGCGTTCGGGTTAGCGACAACCGTACATAAGGATATAACCGAGCGGCTACCGCGTATCAATCCGCAGTTGGCGTCTGAGGCTCGAAAGATATTGGAGGATAACAAGCAAGAACGCCATATCCGCGGAGGCATGGCTACACAACGCAAGTACCGCGAATCCGGCAAATCGTAATACCGAAATCCTTGATTATGTAAACAACACGGCGTAATCCTACGCCGTGTTGTTTGTTATTGTCTCTATTACAGCTCGATCAGATTCACGCGCTTGACCGCCTTGCTGTTGCCGTCGACATACAGCGTCGCGATCTCCCACGGCTTGAGCGACAACTCATACGCGGCATCGAGTATGTCCAGCGAAATCACAGCATCCACGCCGCGCCCGTCGGTTTCGTAGACGCGCAATACATAACCCGCGCCGTCCTCCGACTGTTTCAACGCCGATACCGCGACGTTGTCCGCACTGATGCGGATTCCGCTGTACGCGAGCGGCAGCGTACCCTTGTGCCAGGTATCGATGACGCAGGCGGGCGGCGCGTTGAGTTCAGCCGCACGGCGTATGATCGCCGCGTTGTCGACCTTGGCGTGCGGCAGAATGATGTAGTTGAAGCGGCGGATGCCGATGTCGGTATACTCACTGTCCGCGTCGCGCGTACCGCCGTGGTCAGCGTAGATCGGCGTGCGTGCGACCGTCATGCGGATGTCGCCGTCGGACACGCTATACGAGTACATGCTGTCGTTGATCAACGCGACGCCGTATCCGTCGCACGACGATACGTCGACCCAACGCTGTGCCGGCTCCTCGTGACCATTCATGTCACGCTTGATGACGCCGAACGGGATCTCATACGTCGCCTTGATGCCGTCGGCGTTGACGGGCAGACTGACCTTGACGACCGTATGCTTCTCGTGCATGTCGAGTACGCCGCGCACGTGAATGTCTGCCCTGTCGTGGTAGAGCGTGTAGTATTGCGTGAGCGCCGAGTCGGCATATTTCGTTACAGTCTTGATCGTCGCAAACAGCGGGTTGCACTCGTAGACGGCGGTCTGTCCCCGGAAGCAACCGACTTCGGTGCCGAGCGTCGCCTGCGCGTGCGCCCACGTGTCGCAACCCGTCTCATCGTACGCGTAAGCGTAGCCCGTACCGCGCAGCATATGCCGATTGGCCGCCTTGTCGTAGACGCCAGATATACCGCCGTCGGCAGAGAATTCCACGCGTACGTACGCGTTCTCCATCGACGCATCCGTTGCCGTGACGGCGACTGCGGGTTGTGGCATCGTTGCGCCCTCGGGTACGGTATCTTTGGAGTGCAGGTTGTAGACCTTGTATCCCATCGCAGGTACGGTCGGGATGAACACGGTGTCCGCCGACGCGAATGCCGCGCGCGTATTCGCCTTGGTGTGCGCGATGGGTTGTGCAGCGAATGTGTCGTCAGTGATCGCGGCCGCTTGCTTACCGATGCGCACAGGCACGCTCACGTCCCACGGATGCGGGTTGAAGACCACGAGCGGCGTACCCGCGGCGCTCTCCCAGAAGCCGAGGCCGCCCTCGCGACTCGCACCGCCCTCTTGATTATAGGAAGTATCGATGTTCCATGAAATGCGCGACAGTGCGTCGTGTTGGATCTTGGCCGTGACAGACAGACTTTCGCCGTACATTTCGAGCGCGTTCTCGCACGCGGCGCGGATGCTGCAACCGCCCATGATGTCGTGGAATTGGTTGAATAGTACGTTGTCCCACGCCGTATAGAAGCGCTCGAGCGGATAGTCGAACGCGGTCAGACGCTGTGCCATGACACTGTACCCCTCAGCCGCGTACAGCGCCGACTCGCAACGGCGGTTGGCCGCCTTGATCGCAGATACCGCGCTGTAGCAGCCGATCGCGTGGTGCTGCAGATCGTCGTGGATGACGGGCAAATTGTAGTTGCCCGCCTCGACGTCGTCGAAGTAGCGCATGGGACTACAGAGGTGAACTTGGGTACCCTTAGCTGCCAATTTTTCGAGTAGCTGAATGTTTTGGATCGTAGGGCCGCCGCCGTGGTTGCCTACGCCGTAGAAGAACATGGCTTTATCGAGTTCGCTGCGGAAGTCCTCAACGAAACGTTCGAGCCTCTTCTCCAAATCGGCCTCGTCGGTGAAGTGCATTCCGTACGAGTGCGGTATGCGGTAGGTGAGTACGCGGCTGCCGTCGTCAGACTCCCAGTGGAATGCCGATGGCAGGATCTTCTCATGCTGCCCCGGGCGCATGAATACGTAGCGGTTCATGCCACTCTGCCGCAGGATCTGCGGCAGCATCGCGTTGTGTCCGAACGAGTCGACGTTGTAGCCGACCGTCGCCATGACGCCGAAACGGTCTAAGTAGTAGCGCTGCGAGTACAGGCTGTGTCGCGCGAAGGATTCACCCGACGGCGTATTGCAGTCGGGTTGGATGTGCCACCCACCGACGATGTGCCAGCGCCCTTCGGATACGCGCCGCTGTATCTGCTTGAACATATCTGGGTTGATGCGCTCGATGAAACGGTAGAGCGCGGCTCCTGCGCATGTGAACTCAAAATCTGGGAATTCCTCCATACGTTTGAGGGCGCTGTCAAATGTAGCCAATGCCTCGGTGAAGCCTTCCTGCCACGTCCACAACCACGCGGGGTCGAGGTGGGCGTTGCCGATGCAGTAGAGTATCAACGATCGATCCATGTTGCCTCCTAAGAATTACAGACGATAACGTGCTTTTTATGATTGCGTTTAAGAATTGAAAAACCATGCCGCGCTTGACGCATGTAACATTATATACCTTTGGTGGCATATATGCAATAGGTTGGTTTTTTCTAAAGATACATGGATCAAGTTGGATGAAATATCCGACGCAGAGCTTGCCAGAATACGGAAATGCCTGTCATAAATTAATGCTTTTATTTTCCACTATAATGTGATATAATAAGGATAGTCATACGCTACTTTGCGACTCATGGGGGATCATATATGCGCAACACAAAATATAAAAAACGCGGTTCATATGCCACGCTGATACTCGGTGCCGTACTCATCGTCACTGTCTTCTTCCTCTCGTTCGTCATCGCCTACAACATCTACTCACGCGAAAGCGGCAACAAGGACGGTGGTGCTACACCTACCCCGTCAGCCAAGGTCACGCCGACCCCGACGCCCACATCGTCGCCGACCGATGCAGCCAAGGCTACACCCGCACCCAAGGCGAGCATTGAGGCAGCTCCGACGCACAATCCCAATGCGACCATGGATGAAATCATCAAAGAAAATGATGAATTGCGCATATATGTCGCCACGCTCGAGAGCATCAACGAGGAACTTCAAGCCGAAGTGGATAAGTACCGCATGATGAACGAAAACAGCGTCGGCACGGTACCCACACGCACGCCCAACGCCGCCGCGACGCGTACGCCTACGCCTACCGCCGAGTCGACGGCCACATCCACGCCGAAGCCTGCGCCAGAAACAACCGCTACAGCCACACCCAAACCTACGCAGCAACCCGCCGATGACGGACAGACCTTCGACGAAAGCATGGATGAAAACACTCAATCGTCGCCCGCGACGGTCGCAGATGAAGCCCAACAGGAGCCTGTACCCGAGGAACCGCCGGTATCGCAAGAACCTGCCGACAATACCGACGACACAACGGATACCACGGTTGACCAGCCTTCGGTCGAGGAGCCTCCGATGGAACCGCCGGTTCAACAACAGCCCGATGAGTCCATCGTAGACAATGTCCCATTCGACGAGGGTGCATAATACATCGCTAACGTTATCATTTATATATCAAGGAGTATTTTCGTATGAACAAGAAAAGCATCACAGACATCGACGTACTTGGCAAGAAGGTATTGTTGCGCTGCGACTTCAACGTACCGCTCGATAGCGACGGCAACATCACCGACGACAACCGCATCACGGGCGCACTGCCCACGATCAAGTACCTGATGGAGCACGGCGCACGCCTGATCCTGTGCTCGCACATGGGTCGTCCCAAGGGCGAGTTCAACATGAAGTATACACTTGCACCCGTCGCAAAGCGCCTGTCCGAGCTGCTCGGCAAAGATATACCGCTCGCACCCGACGTCATCGGCGATAAGGTCGTACCCATGGTCGACGCATTGGGTAACGGCGACGCTATGTTGCTCGAGAACGTGCGCTTCTATAAGCAAGAGGAAAAGAACGACCCTGCGTTCAGCAAGTCGCTCGCCGACCTCGCCGAGGTCTACGTCAACGACGCATTCGGTACCGCGCACCGCGCGCACTGCTCGACCGAGGGCGTGGCTGCGTATCTGCCCGGCGTATGCGGGTTCTTGATCCAGAAAGAGATCGAGATCATCGGCGGCGCGCTCGACAATCCGCAGCGTCCGTTCGTCGCAATCCTCGGCGGCGCGAAAGTCTCCGACAAGATCGGCGTCATCAACAACCTGCTCGATAAAGTCGACACGCTCATCATCGGCGGCGGTATGGCTGGCACGTTCTTCGTCGCACAGGGCTACTCCGTAGGCAAGTCGCTCTGCGAGTACGACAAAGTCGACCTCGCGAAAGAGCTGATTCAGAAAGCCAAGGATAAAGGCGTCAAGCTGCTCGTACCCGTCGACGGCATCATCGGCGACGCATTCTCGCCCGACGCCAACGCGAAAGAGGTCACGCTCGACGCGATCCCCGAGGAGTGGAGCATCTTCGACATCGGTCAGCAGACGATCAAGCTGTTCACGGACGCACTCGACGGTGCAAAGACGGTTATCTGGAATGGACCTGTCGGCGTATTCGAGTTCGATAAGTTTGCCAGCGGCACCAAGGCTGTCGCGGAGAAACTCGCTTCGATGGACACCATCTCCATCATCGGCGGCGGCGACACGGCGGCTGCCATCGAAAAGTTCGGCTTCGCGAGCAAGATGCGGCACATCTCGACGGGCGGCGGCGCTTCGTTAGAGTATATGGAAGGCATCGTACTGCCCGGTATTGCAGCACTGCAAGATAAATAAGAGACTCAGCAGATTTAAGTCGATTGTGAGGGAATATGCGCAAGTATATCATAGCAGGAAACTGGAAGATGAATAACAACCACGCGGCGACGTCTGCGTTGTTGGAAGCGTTGCTGCCCAAGGTAGCCAACGCCGCATGTGAAGTGGTCGTATGCCCGCCGTACACGTCGCTGTGCAAGGCGTGCGAGTTGACCAAAGGCTCCAACGTCGCCGTCGGCGCACAGAACATCAACGCCAACGACAAGGGTGCATACACGGGCGACGTCAGTGCGGACATGCTGCTCGAACTCGGCGTGAAATACGTCATCATCGGTCACAGCGAGCGCAGACAGTACAATGGCGAAACCGACGAGACGGTCAACGCCAAGGCGCTGACCGCGCTGTCCAAGGGTCTGATCCCCATCATCTGTGTGGGCGAGTCGCTGCACCAGCGCAAGCTCGGTATCACCAACGACCTCGTGCGTATGCAGACACGCGTCGCGTTGCTCAACATGACGGCCGATCAAGTCAAGACCGTTGTCATTGCATATGAGCCCATTTGGGCAATCGGTACGGGCGAGACAGCGACCGAGCAGCAAGCCGAAGAGGTCTGCAAGGCGATCCGCGACTGCGTACGTGAGTTGTACGACGACGCGACTGCCGACGCGGTTCGCATCCAGTATGGCGGCAGCATGAATGCGGCCAACGCCGCGACGCTGCTCTCTATGCCCAACATCGACGGCGGTCTGATCGGCGGCGCATCGCTCAAGGCCGACGACTTCGCTACCATCGTTGCGGCGGCAAAGTAGTTTATATCGTTTATTTGGTAGTATAGATGTAGTATAGATAAGGAACATTTATGTCTAAAACAGTTACTACTTTGATTATCATGGACGGGTTCGGCTACACGCCGAATACCGTGGGCAATGCGATTCTGGCTGCCAAGACGCCCAATCTCGACAAGTACCTCGGTCAGTACCCGAATATGCGCATCAAGTGTTCGGGCATGGATGTAGGTCTACCCGATGGGCAAATGGGCAACTCCGAGGTTGGTCATACCAACATCGGAGCAGGCCGCGTTGTGTATCAAGAGCTCACGCGCATCACCAAGTCGATCCGCGACGGTGACTTCTACGAGAACGCAGGTCTGCTCAGTGCAATCGAGAACTGCAAGGCTAAGGGTACCAACCTGCATCTGATGGGTTTGGTGTCCGACGGCGGCGTACACAGCCACAACACCCACCTCTATGCACTGCTCGACCTTGCCAAGCGCAATGGCGTACCCAACACCTACGTACACTGTCTGCTCGACGGTCGCGACGTGCCGCCCAACTCGGGCAAGGACTTCGTCGCGCAGTTGGCCGATGAGATCAAACGCATCGGCTACGGTGAGATCGCGACGGTGATGGGACGCTACTATGGCATGGATCGCGATACGCAGTGGGATCGCGTCGAGAAGGCGTATGCCGCGATGGTGTACGGACAAGGTCACACGTGTGACGACGCGGTGCAGGCTGTCGCCAACAGCTACGCCAACGAGGTACTCGACGAGTTCGTCATACCGTGCGTGATTACCAAAAATGGTAAGCCTACCGCGACGATTCAGAAGGACGACAGCATCATCTTCTTCAACTTCCGTCCCGATCGCGCGCGTGAGATTACGCGCACGTTTGTGCAGGAGGATTTCGCAGGATTCACGCGCCTGAACGGTTATTTCCCGGTACACTACGTCTGTATGACACAATACGACGCCAAGATGCCCAATGTGATGGTCGCATACAAGCCTGACTCACTATCAAACGGCTTCGGCGAATACGTGAGCGGTGTGGGCCTGACCCAGCTCCGCATCGCCGAGACGACGAAGTACGCACACGTGACGTTCTTCTTCAACGGCGGCATCGAGCAGCCGTATCCGGGCGAGGATCGCATCCTCGTACCTACGCCCGAGGTCGCGACGTTCGATATGCAGCCCGAGATGAGCGCGTACGGGGTGGCGCAGCAGTGCGTCGAACGCATGAGCCGCGGTGATCTCGACGTCATCATCCTCAACTTCGCCAACTGCGACATGGTCGGTCACACGGGTGTATTCGATGCGGCCGTCGCCGCAGTCGAGGCCGTCGACGAATGCGTGGGCAAGGTCGTTGAAGCGACACTCGCGCAGGGCGGCGTCGCCGTCGTCACGGCAGATCACGGCAACGCCGAAGAGATGCTCGACGAGAATGGCAACGTTTGGACGGCACACTCGACCAACGTGGTGCCGCTGATTGTCATCGGTATGCCGTGTACCTTGAAAACCGACGGCAGACTCGCGGATATTGCGCCGACATTGCTCGACATCATGGGCTTGCCCAAACCTGCCGAAATGTCAGGTGAATCGCTGATCGCAAGCAGATAGGCTTGCCGTGACCAAGATCACTCTTAGGGGGAAACGGATACTATGGCAACAAAATTTGTCCCGATGAAAGACATGCTTGACGCGGCCAAGAACGGCGGCTATGCACTTGGTCATTTCAACACAAACAACCTCGAGTGGACGAAAGCGATTCTGACTGCCTCTCAGGCAGATTCTTCGCCGCTCATCATGAGCGTATCCGAAGGCGCTGCCAAGTATATGGGAGGGTTTCGGACTGCAACAGCTCTGATCGAAGCCCTGATGCAAGATTTGCAAATCACGATACCTGTCGCGCTGCATCTTGATCACGGCTCTTATGATGGAGGAATCAAAGCGCTTGAAGCCGGATTCTCATCCATCATGTTCGATGGCTCGCATCTCCCGTTTGAAGAGAATATGAAACGCACTTCGGAATTGGTCGAGCTGACACGCAAGAGTGGCGCTTCTTTAGAAGCGGAAGTCGGCGCGATCGGTGGAGAAGAAGACGGAATTCAGTCTAACGGAGAAATCGCCTCCCCTGATGAGTGCAAGCAGATTGCCGCTTTGGGCATCACTGCTTTGGCAGCGGGTATCGGCAATATTCACGGTATTTATCCGGCGAACTGGAAGGGTCTGAACTTTGACGCTCTCGCGGCTATCAAAGCAGTGGCAGACATTCCGCTTGTTCTGCATGGCGGCAGCGGCATCCCTGAGGATCAAGTGAAAAAGGCAATCTCGCTCGGCGTCTCGAAGGTGAATGTCAACACGGAATTTCAAGTGGTGTTTGCCAAGGCGACACGCAAGTATATAGAAGCGGGCAAAGATCTCGAAGGCAAAGGCTACGATCCCAGAAAGTTGCTCAAGCCCGGTTATGAAGCGATTGTGCAGGAAGTACACGCCAAGATTGCTCTTTTCGGTTCTGCCAACAAACCATAGGCATTTCGCTTAAAGCCGTGTAAAGGCTTGCAATCCAGTACAAAATAGTATATAATATAGGCAACTACACACATGGAGGACATATGAAGCGTTATATCGCGATAGAGAATATCGTGGCGCGCGAGATCTTGGATTCGCGCGGCAATCCCACATTGGAAGTTGAAGTTACGGTTGAGGACGATTTCGTAGGCCGCGCGGCCGTACCGTCGGGCGCATCGACAGGCGCATTCGAGGCGGTCGAGCTGCGTGACGGCGACAAGGGTCGCTATCTCGGCAAGGGCGTAGAGAAGGCAGTTGAGAACGTCAACGAGATCATCGCTGAAGAACTCATCGGCTTCAACGTATTGGATCAGGCTTCGATCGATAAGACCATGATCGAACTTGATGGCACGCCCAACAAGGGCAAGCTCGGCGCCAACGCGATTCTTGGTGTATCACTCGCTTGCGCGAAGGCCGCTGCCGAAGCCCTCGGCACGTCGCTGTACAACTACATCGGCGGCTGCAACGCGCGCGTTCTGCCCGTACCCATGATGAACATCCTCAACGGTGGTAAGCACGCCGACAACTCCGTCAACATTCAGGAGTTCATGGTTATGCCCGTTGGCGCAACCTCGTTCCGCGAGGCGCTGCGTTGGTGCGCAGAAGTCTTCCACAACCTCAAGAGCGTACTCAAGGCCAAGGGCTATGCTACGTCCGTAGGCGACGAGGGCGGTTTCGCTCCCAACCTCAAGTCCGACGAGGAAGCGTTGCAGGTCATCGTGGAAGCCATCGAGAAGGCCGGCTACAAGCCCGGCGTAGATTTCATGCTCGCCATCGACGCCGCCGCTACCGAGATGTACGACGAAGCTGTCAAGAAGGGCGAAGAGGGCAAGTACTTCTTCTGGAAGTCCGACATCATCAAGACCAAAGAAGAGATGGTTGACTTCTGGGTTGAGATGTGCAACAAATACCCGATCATCTCGCTCGAGGACTGCGTCTCCGAAGAGGATTGGGAAGCGTGGAAGTTGCTCACCGACAAGCTCGGCAGCAAAGTACAGCTCGTCGGCGACGACCTGTTCGTCACCAATACCGAGCGTCTCAAGAAGGGCATCGATACAGCGACGGCCAACTCGATCCTAATCAAGGTCAACCAGATCGGTTCACTGACCGAGACACTCGAGGCAATCCAGATGGCCAACCGTGCGGGTTATACAGCGGTTACATCGCACCGTTCGGGCGAGACCGAGGACGTGACGATCGCCGATATCGCGGTCGCTACGAACAGCGGCCAGATCAAGACGGGTGCCCCGTCGCGTACGGATCGCGTTGCCAAGTACAACCAACTGCTCCGCATCGAGGAAGAACTCGGCGAGGCTGCCATCTACCCGGGTATCAACGCGTTCTTCAACATCAAGAAATAAGATAAGCCGATAGAGCGCTCCCGTATGCGCGGGAGCGCGTATATACTGCCATACATTGAGGTTAAAATAATTCAATGGTAATCTTTTTATCGATCTTGCAGATACTCATCAGTTTGGGTATCATCGGCACCGTGCTGTTGCAGCACGGCAAGACGCAGGGTCTGTCCGGCAACATCGCGGGCGGAGCCGAGACGTTCTTCGGCAAGAATAAGGGTCGTACGATTGAGGGCAAACTGAGTAAGCTGACCGTTGGCTTCTCCATCGCTTTCGTCATCATGACCGTCTTGCTGACATTTGTAGTGCGGTAATATCACACAGATCATGCATCTGTGTGATCTGTTTCCCATGGAAACGCTAAAGGCATAGCGTGTGTCTTGGCGTTTCCAATTTTTATAGAGACAAAGGGGTTGAGCAACTCGACATTCGCAGAATTTATTGAAAGGCGCGGACTGCCCACGGGCTTCGACGACAACGTACTCAGCGAAGCCAACGACATCTACGCGCGTACCGATTTCCACGCAGAATTGGCGCGCCGTACCGACAATACCGCGCGCGAGATTTACACGATTGACGGCGAGGACGCGCAGGATCTCGACGACGCCGTCGACGTCACACTGACCGACGATGGCTACAGGCTCGGCGTACACATCGCCGACGTGAGTCACTATATCAACGAGAATGGCGCAATCGACCGCGAGGCGTACGAGCGCGGCACGTCCATCTACTTCATCAACGATTGCGTACCCA